>CAZGHZ010000006.1:0-82794 GCA_964525655.1 uncultured Occallatibacter sp. | reverse complement strand
ATCATGGGCCAGGCGCTTGTGGACTCGGTGCGCAAGCTCGATCCTCGCGGCATGGTCAAGAACCCGGTGATGTTTGTCGTCGAAGTAGGCTCTGTGCTCACCACGGCGCTGCTCATCGATAACACCATCCACCACCGCCCCGGCTTTGGATTTAACCTTCAGATTACCCTTTGGCTATGGTTCACTGTGCTCTTTGCCAACTTTGCCGAGGCCATGGCCGAGGGACGCGGCAAGGCCCAGGCCGATACGCTGCGCAAGGCCAAGGGCGAGACCGTCGCCAAGCGCTACACCGCGGACGGCGGCTTTGAAGAGGTCGCCAGTGGCCTGCTTCGCCTGGGCGATGTGATCTACGTCGTGGCGGGAAATTATATCGCTGGAGACGGCGAAGTCATCGAGGGGGTTGCCTCGGTCGACGAGTCGGCCATCACTGGCGAATCGGCCCCGGTAATTCGCGAGGCCGGTGGCGACAGATCGGCTGTCACCGGCGGGACGAAGGTGCTTTCGGACTGGATCAAGGTCCGCATCACCTCCAACCCCGGCGAGACTTTTCTCGACCGCATGATCGCGCTGGTCGAGGGCGCAACCCGCCAGAAGACACCCAACGAGATCGCGTTAAGCATCCTGCTCTCAGGCCTGACCATCGTCTTCCTGTTTGCTGTCGTAACGCTGCAGCCCTTCGCGATCTACTCCAAGGCCCCGCAAACGGTCTTCGTACTGGTATCACTCCTGGTCTGCTTGATTCCCACCACCATCGGCGGCCTGCTCTCGGCCATCGGCATCGCGGGCATGGATCGCCTCGTCCAGTACAACGTGCTGGCGATGAGCGGCCGAGCGGTCGAGGCCGCCGGCGACGTGAATACCCTTCTGCTCGACAAGACCGGCACCATCACCCTCGGCAATCGCCAGGCCACCGAGTTCATTCCCGCGCCGGATGTGAGTGCCGAGCGCCTGGCCGACGCCGCGCAGCTTTCGTCTCTTTCGGATGAAACCCCCGAGGGCCGGTCGATCGTTGTCCTGGCCAAGGAAAAGTACGGTCTGCGCGGGCGCGATCTGGCCGGCATTCATGCCGAGTTCGTGCCCTTTACCGCGCAGACCCGCATGAGCGGAGTCAATCTGCCCGGCGTGCGCATTCGCAAGGGCTCGGTGGACGCCATCGCCCGTTTCCTTGAAGAGCAGGGTTCGACGCTTTCAAAAAAAGTTCGCGATAGTGTGGACGATATCGCCAGGCAGGGCGGCACACCACTGGTCGTCGCCGAGAACTCGACAGCTCTGGGTGTCATCCACCTCAAGGACATCGTCAAGGGCGGCCTCAAAGAGCGGCTTGCACGATTGCGCGCCATGGGCATCCGCACGATCATGATCACCGGCGATAACCCACTGACTGCAGCAGTGATCGCCCGCGAAGCCGGCGTCGACGACTTCCTCGCCGAGGCCAAGCCCAAAGACAAGATGGACCTGATCAAGCGCGAGCAGGCCAAGGGCAAGCTGGTCGCGATGACCGGCGACGGCACCAACGACGCACCGGCGCTGGCCCAAGCCGATGTGGGCGTAGCGATGAACTCGGGGACGCAGGCGGCCAAGGAAGCCGGCAACATGGTCGATCTCGACTCGAACCCGACCAAACTGATTGAAATTGTGGAGATCGGCAAGCAGTTGCTCATGACCCGTGGCGCGCTGACGACATTCTCTATCTCGAACGACGTGGCCAAGTACTTCGCCATCATCCCGGCGATGTTTGCCGGAGTCTTTCCAGTGCTGGGCGCGCTCAACATCATGCGCCTGGCCACGCCTCAGTCGGCCATCCTCTCGGCGGTTATTTTCAATGCGATCATCATCGTCGCCCTCATTCCACTGGCTCTGAAAGGTGTCAAGTACGAGCCCAAGGCCGCCGACGTGCTGCTGCGCAACAATCTGGTGGTCTATGGCCTCGGCGGCATCATCATCCCGTTCATCGGCATCAAGGCTATCGACTTGGCCTTGGTGGCCCTGCATCTGGCATAAGGCGGGTTGCTTAAAATAGGGGCGTTGCCCCTTGAAGGAGATCGACCGTGCACTCTGTATCTACACTGGCTCCCGCAACAACGGCAAAGGCTGAAACTGCAAGTCATCCTGTCTGGATGACCTCGATCCGCTTCACCCTCGTCACCGCGCTTCTGCTCGGGCTGGGCTATCCGCTGCTGGTTACGGGCATTGCGAATCTGATCTTTCCTCATCAAGCGGGCGGCAGCCTCATCCAGCTTAAAGACGGCACTGTCATCGGCTCCGAACTGCTCGCCCAGAGTTTCACCTCCGACCGTTACTTCCATCCCCGCCCCTCGGCCGCAGGCAACGGCTATGACGCCACGGCTTCGGGCGGCACCAATCTGGCGCAGTCCTCGAAAACACTAGTCACACGCATCCAAGGCGATATCGACAAGCTGGCCGCGCAAAACCCAGGCAAGCCCGTTCCGATAGACATGGTGACAACCTCTGCCTCGGGTCTCGATCCCGACATCACGCCTGACAACGCCTTTTACCAGGTATCGCGAGTCGCCAAGGCCCGCAATCTGAGCGAAGAGAATGTGCACAAGCTCGTCGAGGATCACGTCACGCAGCGGCAACTGGGCCTGCTGGGTGAGCCGCGCGTCAATGTCCTTCTGCTCAACCTCGACCTCGACAAGCTCTCTAGATAGATTGGCTTCCGCCTTAGTCCAGCGAGGGTTGCGCTGGACCCGGAGCTTCAGCGCGGCTTAAGATCGGCTGATGGATGTTGTTGTGCTCGACGGCCAGCCCCTTACGCTGGCTGAGATTGAAGCTGTTTCGCTGGCCGCCGCTCCGGTGGCGATTGCGACCGCTGCCCTTGCCCGCATGGCTCAGAGCCGAGCGCTGATTGAAGAGATTCTGGCGGCCGGAAAGACGGTCTACGGTGTCAACACCGGCTTCGGCAAGCTCTCCGACCTGCACATTCCGCCCGCGAGCTTGGCTCAGTTACAAACAAATCTAGTACGCAGCCATGCCGGCGGCGTCGGCCGGCCCCTCTCAGAGGCTGAATCGCGGGCGATGCTCCTGCTGCGCGCAAATGTCCTCGCCAAGGGCTTTAGCGGCTGCCGGCCGGAGTTGGTTGAGTTGCTCGCGGCGATGTTGAACGCTGGCGTGCATCCGGTGATTCCCGAAAAGGGCTCCGTAGGCGCGAGCGGCGACCTTGCGCCCCTGGCTCATCTTGCGCTCGCGGTGATCGGCGAGGGCGAGGCGTTTTACAGGGGAGAGAGAATGCCGGGTGGCGAAGCATTGCGCCAAGCCGGGCTCGCGCCTATCGTGCTGGCGGCTAAAGAGGGCCTAGCGTTGCTCAACGGCACGCAGGCAATGACCTCCGTGGCCGCATTGGCCTTGGCGCGTTCACTCAGGCTCGCGCACCTGGCCGATTTGGCGGGCGCCATTTCGCTGGAAGCTCTGATGGGCACACCGGATGCTTTCGATCCACGCATCCAGCAGGTCAGGCCGCACGCTGGGCAGATTCAAGCCGCTGCGCATCTGGTTGATCTGCTTGCGGATTCGGAGATTCGCGAGGCTCATCGTGAGCACGACTCGCGCGTGCAGGACGCGTATTGCCTTCGCTGCATGCCGCAGGTGCATGGGGCGGTTCGCGACGCGCTGGAGCACGTTCGGGGAATTCTGGAGATTGAGTCGGGTTCGGCAACGGACAATCCGCTCGTCTTCCCCGAGAACTCAACCAAGACGTTTGGCCGCGGAGCGGTTCTGTCGGGAGGGAATTTTCACGGAGCGCCGCTTGCCTATGCCTTTGACTACGCTGCGATTGCACTCACCGACCTGGCCTGCATCACCGAGCGCCGGATCGACAGGCTGCTGAATATCGACATTAGCGAGGGGCTGCCGGCCTTCCTTTCGCCCAATCCGGGGCTCTCATCTGGCCTCATGATCGCCCAAATCGTGGCAGCCGCTCTGATCAGCGAGTGCCAGGTGCTCGCGCATCCCTCTTCCACAGTCAATATTCCTACCGACGGCGGCAAGGAGGATCACGTTTCGATGGGCATGACCGGGGCGCTAAAGTTGCGCCAGATCGTTGACAACGCGGAGCGGATCGTCGCCATCGAGCTGATGTGTGCGGCTCAGGCTCTCGAATTCCGTCGGCCGCTCAAGGCTAGCCGCAAGGTCGAACGGGCTCATGCGGCGGTGAGGGCGATTGTGCCGCGGCTTGAACAAGATCGTAGCCTATCCCCGGAGATCGAGGCGTTGGCCGCAGCCCTAAGGGCTGGAGTCTTCAACGAGTGGTGCACTATTTGATGCTGAGATCGCCGTCCGCATCTACCACCAGCGTGTCGCCTTGAATCTGCAACGAGTGAATCTTCAGCCTTTCCAGGGTCACCTTGTAGCCGGAGGAAGCGGTCGAACCTTCCAGGGCCTTGCGCAGCAGCTCCGCCGCGTTTACCTTCAGGCTGGACGGAATCTGGTGACTCAGGAACGGCATCAGAACGAAATTCAGCTCCTCATGGTCGGAGACTTTGTCCACACGGGCGTCTTTGAATCCAATGGTTTCACCCTCGCCACCCGGCGCCAGTGAGACCTCGGCCGGCATTGAGAGGGAGATTCCAATACAAGCGCCACCCACCTTCTTTCCCAATCGCGAATGGGTCTTCACGCTCACGACAAATCGATCCTGCACGAAACTTAGCTTGGGGTCGTCTGCGAAGACAAAACAAGGGCTTTGCGCATTCCCCTTCAAGTAATAGCGGCCGTCGGAACCGCTAAAGAGCTGCTGCCTTAACGTACGTTCGAGCGCCTCGCGGCTCACCTTCAGCTCCACGCCGTCCAGCGGAGACGCTCCCAGGCCCGCCAGCAGGAGCACGCTGGTCACCAATCGCCGGATCGTTGTCATACCAATATCCTGCCACCCGGCCCGGATGCGGCGCGAATTTTGCACAAGAAAATGAGGCCGCAAACCCGTGATCCGCAAGCGGAATTCCAACTTAACTTATTCTATTAATTATCGCTTATTGCACATTTAGCGATAGTCTAGCGAGGCCGATTGTACCCTCTACGGTGCAAATTGGCTATTGATTTATGAAGAAAAAATACGTAAAATAAGACAGTAATAATTCCCTCCGAGCCGACAGTGGTGCCCGTCCGTGGAGGATGTACAGGCAATAGATCCCAGTCAAGGACCCAAAACAAAATGGCAAAGCGTCGCGGAAATCCGAATTGGGGCAAGCCGGAGCCGATTGGCCCGGTTGTGCCCACGGTGACTTCCTTCGAACAAATCGTGAGGGAGTTCAAACTCAGCCCGGACCAGTACATCCGGTCCACCCGCCTGCGGGAGTGGGCTCGCCGGAACAAAAACTCGAAGTACATCCCAGAGGCTCTCCTCGAAGCTTGGGGATTTGAGATCGAGTCGGCGTTGTAACCGAACATTCGTCTGGAAGTTTTTTGAGCAAAAGCGCCGCCTTCGGGCGGCGCTTTTGTTGTCTGGCGGGCAGCGGAGTCTCGGGCTGGCATGGGACAGCACCCTGGCCCACACAATTATCCTGAAATGTGACGACGCAGCCATCGAAAAGCTCCAGGCTCCCATCTCGGAAGAACTTCCTCCGATCGCTTATTCGATGGCTGGTAATCGGACTCGCGCTTGCCTGGTTGTCAGCCGCGCTGATGCTTGTCGCAGCCAAGTGGATCGACCCGCCAACCACCGCCGTGCACATCGAGCGCCGCGCGCAGTCCTGGATCTATCGAACGCCCTATCGCAAACGCTACCAATTCGTTCCGCTCAGCCAGATCTCGCCCGAGCTCCAGCACGCTGTGATCGCAGCCGAGGACGGGCGCTTCTACGAGCACCATGGATTCGATTGGCACCAGATCCAGATCGATGCCGAAGAGGACATGGAGGGCGGCCGTGTTCGCGGAGCCTCCACCATTACGCAGCAACTTGTGAAGAACCTCTTCTTCGGAACGAGCCGATCCATCCTGCGCAAGGGCGCGGAGTTCACACTGGTGCCGGTGGCCGAACTGGTCCTGGGCAAACAGCGCATTCTGGAACTCTACCTCAACGTGGTTGAATGGGGCCCTGGCATCTATGGCGCGGAACCGGCCTGCCGCAACTACTACAAGGTTTCGGCCCGCAATGTCGGCAGGCAACAAGCGGCGCGGCTAGCGGCGATCTTGCCCGCTCCCCTGAGGCGGCGGCCCGAGCGCATGAATCGCTACAGCGAGATCATTCTTGAGCGGATGCGGCAGATGGGCTGGTGATCGCGGGCAATCCTCTGCCAATGCGGCGCGTTTGGTGAACAATCAGAGCTGCCGATCTCGATTACCTCCTCGGCCAAGCAAAGGTAAGCGTCTCAGTGTCTCAAGCATCAGACGCGAAAACGCCTCGTCTTTGAGCACCTCATCATTTCGCAACTGCAGCGCACCAACAACAACGAGTACCAGGAGGCCAGCAATCAGGACCGACGGAAGCATCCAAGGATTCACCATCCGGCTGAGTACAGCCAGTGAAAGAACGATGACCACAACAGCCAGCAAATAAAACGATCCCGAGATCCATGGATTGCGCTGGTAATTGTGCTTGGCACCAGTCACCGCAGAATCGGAAACCCTGCTCAGGTCTTCGATCGCCAACGTGTCAGTATGGGGCGCCACGTCGCAGGCCAACGAACGATTGATGCGGACCAAGTCGGCTCTAAGCTCTCCCCGAAGTGAACTGAGGGTCCAGAAAACTTGAGTGCGGCCGATATCGTCGCCTTGCAGTATCCAATACACAGCGAGGCGGCCCTGAAAGATCCTCGCACCTGCCGGAGCTGGATTCGCGGTTAAGAGTGTGTGGCCTGCAGGCAAAATCAGAATGAACATCACCCAAGGTATCCCGACGTTGAGCCCCTCGGTCCATCGATAACGATGCTCGCCCAAATCGTCCGGAATCGCATCGTTGCTGATGGGAACCGAATCGAACTCCGCGCCCTTCGAGTAGATGAAGGCAACGCCACCTCCCACAGGAGCAAAGCCATCCGATTGGCTTTCTTCCCTCCAGCGCACCCTCAGCCTGGTTCCCGGTGTTCGTGGCTCAATATACTCGCACGAGCCTCTCAGGTCCCCATCTTCGATCCGCGTATCGAGAATGACAAGACTCGGAGCGTTTTCCGGTGCCATGGCACAGTCCTCCCGCGACGGTTTCGACCTTCCGGCAGCAAACTTCCGCCCCTCGGCTAAGATCGTTCCATTCAGCCTTTATCTTCCACGCGCGCAAACTACGATGAGGCATTTTTGCCAACAGTGTCAACGGCTTTCGTCAAACAATAGCCTATTCTTCCTGAGCCGCCAGCAGACCGAAGTTGCACCACGGTCTAATCGGCACTTTTGCTGTTTTATGCTGCCATCGGCGAGAATAGAGGAGTCGCCATGCCTGATTCCGCTCGCACCTTCGAAGCTCCTTTTACCGACGTTCCCGGCACTGTGGCCGAGATCCGCGCTGGTCGCATGGTCGTTGTGGTCGACGACGAAGACCGCGAGAACGAAGGCGATCTGACCCTGGCGGCCGAGTTTGTGACGCCGGAGGCGATCAACTTCATGGCTAAGCATGGCCGAGGGCTGATCTGCCTGGCGCTGACCGAGGAGCGCGCCGACCACCTGCGCCTCTTTCCCATGTCGGCACAGAACTCCTCGCGCTTTGGGACAGCGTTTACCGAGACGATCGAGGCACGTGAGGGCGTCACGACCGGCATTTCGGCTGCCGACCGTGCGCAGACCATCCGCACAGCAATCGACAGCAAGTCCAACTACACCGACCTGGCCCGTCCCGGCCACGTCTTTCCACTGCGCGCACGCAAGGGTGGCGTGCTGGTGCGTGCGGGCCAAACCGAGGCCTCGGTCGATCTGGCGCGGATGGCCGGGCTCAATCCTTCTGGAGTGATCTGCGAAGTCATGCGCGACGACGGCGAGATGGCGCGCATTCCCGACCTGATCCCCTTCTGCAAGGAACACGGGCTGCGGATTCTGACTGTCGCCGAATTGATCCGCTACCGGCTGCGGCATGAACGCTACATTGTGCGCGCCGGCGAGAGTCGCATCCAGACGCGCTATGGCGAGTTCCGCATGATCGCCTACGAGAGCCAGGTCAACGGGGGCGAAAGCCACATCGCGCTGGTGCGCGGCGATCTTTGCCCGGAATGCCCGGCCTTCAACACGGGACCGGCGGTCGGCTATCTGCCCGCGGAGCCTGGCACGTCGCCGCTTGGCGAGCAGCAACTGCGGCCGCCGTGCGAACATCCTGTTTTGGTCCGCGTTCATACGCGCTGCACGGCCGGCGATCTGTTTGCCGCCGACTGCCACTGCCGCGAGATCCTCGACCAGTCAATGCGCATGATCGCCGACGAGGGTTGCGGCGCGGTGCTCTATTTGCACAACACCTCGCGCGGCTTTGAGATCGACCGCGCGCCAGTTACCAGGAGCGCCTTTGAGCCGGATGGCGCCGCGGCCTTCCACGCAGCTTCTGACTCCGAAGTTGGCCGGCTTGTGTTGCATCGCGAACTGCGCGCGCGCGAAGGCTCGCAGGCCCGCACCGGGCGAAACCTGCGCGCCATCGGGTTGGGCGGCCAGATTCTTTCGGATCTGGGCATCCGACGCATCCGCCTGCTCTCGAATACCCCCATGCACATTCCCGCTTTGGAGGGCTTTGGCCTGGAGATCGTCGAACAGGTGGCGATTCCTATCGAGGAGTGCAGCAGGGTGCTGTGATCCGCACGTCCCGGTGGTGGCTGGATTTCAAGCGTGTCGAGCAGGAGACCCCTCGCAACGGCCTTTCCGAGCGGCTTTCAAGTTGCCGGTTGAGTTGGAACGTGCTCCAAGTAGCGATTTCGCACGGTCCCTACAGGACTCGGACTCGTATCTTGACGATAACCCAGGACTGCGCTGCGCTTGTCCTGGGCTAGTATCGATTCTCCCTCCGGGAGAAGAACGTACGCGGTTTCATCCTGCAGTAGGTCGGCAGCGCCGGTGAACGTCTGATACAAGACACCATCTGGATTGCTTTCTTCGGCAGGCTTTGGAGTCGTACCCTTTCAAAACATCACCTGAATTGAGGTTCCTCAAGATCACTTCAGTGCCTTGAGGGGCAAGGGCGATGCCGGGAACCAAATCGATAACATCTTTAATCCCGAGCACTTCAGGACATACGGTTGAAATTTGTGGTACTAATTTTTCATAGGTTTCAAAGTCGATTTGGTCTCGCATGAGCGCGTTTTCCATTTGATCGGCCCCCTACCGGACGCTCGTCATCGGACAGAACAGGTTGAAGGCAATGAGCCATGTCCAACATGCCATCGAGTCTCAGAGTCTGTACGCATTGAGCTGGAGTTACTCGCAGGACGCCGAGCTTGCGGTCGATGACCGCACGGGGATCGTCGTGGACGCAAACCCAGCGGCAGTAGCGCTGATGGGTTATTCACGCGAAGAACTCATCGGGATGCACATCACGATGCTGCACCCGGAGTCTGAACGCGTGCAGGTCCAGGCTGAGTTCAAACAGTCAACGCATCAGGCTTCGCCCCATCCCGGCTTTCACATCCAGCGCAAAGACGGCTCTTCAATACCGGTCGCGATCTGGTCTTCGGACCTACTGGAGCTGGACGGCCGGACGCTGGCGATATGCGAATTGCGGGACATCTCAGATCAACAGCAGAGGGAGCATCAGCTTTCAGTCAAGAATTGGGCCCTGTCAGCTTTTTCTTCTGCGGGATTGGCTCTTGGACGCGCTCAATCCGCCGAGGGACTTTTGCAATCGATCTGCGAGGCGATCACCAGGGAGTCTTTTTATGCTCTTGCCTGGGTCGGGATCACGGAAGACGGCCCGGACAGGAAAGTCCACTTTGCCGGAGCGGCCGGAAGCGCGGTCGGTTATCTGGATGGCCTGCGAGTGAACTGGTCGGAGGGTGATCCGTTGGGAGGAGGCCCGGCGGGCATTTGTCTTCGCACCGGCAAGGTCACAATGATGGAGGATTCGGAACTCTCGGACACGTTCACCCCTTGGCGCGAACGAGCGAGACAATTCGGCATTCGGTCCGCTGTGGGGATTCCCTTTTCCATCGATGACGAAAGGCACGGCGCGTTGATGGTTTACTCCGCGCAGCCCAACGCATTTGAGCAGGAGGCGATCGAGGTCTTCGAAAATCTTACCCGCGAGTTTGTTTACGGCCTCCAGGCGCTGGAGCAGAAGAAGATTTTGCAAGCTGAGCGCCGCAGCCTGGCCAGGACACAAGAACAGCTTCGCGATGCGTTGTCGGCGATGGTTGCGCCGATTGTTACAGCCATGGAGATGCGCGATCCCTATACGACCGGGCACCAAGGCCGCGTTGCGGAGATTGCCTGCTCGATTGGCAGGGAGATGGGCTGGCCCGAGGAGCGATTGCAGGGCTTGCGGGTTGCGGCGCTGGTCCACGACATCGGGAAGATCTCGATACCCTCTGAGATCCTCACCAAGCCGGGAAAACTCAACGCGGCCGAGCGGGAGATGATCAAAGGACATTCAGAGACGGGCTACACCATCCTGAAAGATATTCCTTTTGCCTGGCCCGTCGCCGACATCGTCCGTCAGCACCACGAAAAGCTCGATGGCTCGGGGTATCCGCTGGGCCTCAAGGCGGACGCAATCCTGCCCGAATCCAAGGTATTGACCGTGGCGGACATCGTGGAAGCAATGGCCTCTTACCGGCCCTATCGCGCGGGTATCCATCTGGATGTCGTCCTGGATGAGATTCAGCGTGAGGCCGGCGACCTGTTGGATGTCGAGATTGTCAGTGTCTGCGTGGCTCTTTTCCGTCAGAGGAATTTTGTCGTGCCGGGCTGGAGCCAGCGATAAACCTCGCTCAACACTCGAAATTGAACAATTTCATAGAACCGCAAACGAGCAAGCGGCGCGATGCTCTCATAACACAATAATGTTCTGCACTCCTCGACATGCAGGCGTCACACTCACTGATTGACACGAAAAAGTCCAAGAATACTTTGCGCACTCGTCTTTGCATGAGGCAATCTGGTCAATAATGACCATCTAAAGCCATCACAACCCTGTAAGATTGGTGTGACACTACAGCGTTAGATTCCATCTTCGGAGATCTATCGCGGGAACACAGTTTCACAATCGACTCGAACGACCACACAACGCTCACTGAGAGCCACCAAGCTTGCGCAGAGAAAGGCTGGACCGGTTGAGCGTTCATCTTGTGAATCCAAGCGACAATTCTTTCGGCACCGCTGTCATCACACCCAGGTGGCTATTTGTGCTGGCGGCGGCAACGCCACGAGCGGCGGGAGATCCCATTCTCGTCGATGAATCACTGGAACAGATTGTCCCGGAGACGATTCAGGCGGGCGACATTGTGGGCATCAGCGTTCACACCGGCAACGCGCTGCGCGGCTATGAGGTTGGCAGGCTGGCGCGCGAACGGGGTGCGACGGTGATCTATGGCGGAATCCACGCCACGCTCTTCCCTGAAGAGTGCCTTGACCGCGGGCAGGCGCATGCGGTCGTGACCGGAGACGGCGATGTCGCCTGGGGCAAGGCGGTCACCGATTGCATGGCTGGCAGATTGGGGAAGATCTACGA
Organism: uncultured Occallatibacter sp.; assembly: GCA_964525655.1. Lineage (GTDB taxonomy): Bacteria > Acidobacteriota > Terriglobia > Terriglobales > Acidobacteriaceae > Telmatobacter. The sequence goes on along the minus strand of CAZGHZ010000006.1, from coordinate 71,210 downwards.
CGGCGGACGGATTGGCGGCGGCGAATTCCTCGCCGCGCGTTGGGATCTGATGGATCCGGAAAAATACATGTGGGCTTCGGTGCAGACCATTCGCGGTTGCCCCAAGCACTGCTCCTTTTGCAGCGTATGGAGGACCGACGGACAGAAGCCCCGGCAAAGGAAGTTTCAAAGCGTGATCGACGAGATCGTCGCTCTGCGTCGGCTCGGCTTTCGCTTTATCGCGCTGGCCGACGACAACTTCTACCCGGTGACTTTCACCGATCTGCGGCTCGCCCGCGAGCAAAACAACACTGCCAGAGTCGAAGAACTGACGGCCATCCGCGCCGAGCGATTTCATCTGATGGAAGAGTTGGCCAAGCTGCCGAAGGACATGGTCTTTTATACGCAGATGACGATGGAGGCCGGCGAAGACGTCGTCTTTCTAGATGCGATGAAGAGGGCCAACATTAAAGGCGCGCTGGTAGGAATCGAAGCGGTCACGCCCGAAGGACTCAAGGCAATCTACAAGGACTGGAATCTGGCCGGCGATGCGATGGCCAAGCAGTTGCAGACCTTCAAGGCGCACGGAGTCCATGTGCTGGGTTCGTTCATCTTCGGCCTGCCTACCGACAGGCCCTCGACATTCGACGCAACCGTGGCGATGGCCAAGAAGGCGGGCATCACCTTCGCACAATTTGTGATGATGACGCCGTTTCCCGGCACGGTGGACTTTGGCCGATGGGAGAAGGAGCAGTCAGTGAATCCGACCCTGGTGGGCGATGTTCCGATCACGCGCTATTGGCTGATTCCGAGCGCGATTCGCCCCAAGATGTTTACACCGCATCCAACGATGTCCTCGGATGAGATTCGACAGCGGACCCAAAAAGTGTGGGATCGATTTTACAACTGGAGCGATATCTGGAAGAGATCTTCCTGCTGCCCGACCTTGAGTTCGAGAGTCGCATTTGTGTTTCTTTCCAAGCTCTACCGTCAGATGTATGCCAACACCGGCATCTCCACCGACAGCGCTCGCCGCAAGAAGTCGAAGGCCTGGGCCAGATGGACCGCACACCAATGCAAGAAGCTTTTTCGGGCAAAGCCCATGCCCGAGCTTGCAGGGCCGGCGTGGGATGTGCCTTCCATCGCTCAGGCCGCATTCGCAGGCGGTGACGGAGCGGAGATGGCCGGGCCTTTCATCGTAACCCGGTAAAGGCGCGTTTCCGGATTGGCTCAATGCGTTTCGGCTGTCGTCCCTCAGGGGCTAAAGCCCGCGTCGATTATGCGACACATTCGGCACGACTAAAGTCGTGCCCTTTCAAAACAGTGAGCTATTCGAAGTTTCATCCAGAACGATCCTGCCTCTCATGCGCTGACTTCATCTTCGTCATCTGACTCGGCATAACCACCCTCCCCAGGCGCAAGGAAGAGATTAGCCTCCAGTCCGTGCTGGCGCGTGTAGAGGTCGTAGTAGCGGCCGCCCAGCGCGAAGAGTTGTGCATGATTGCCACGCTCGACGATCAGCCCTCCTTCGACGACAAGAATCTGATCGGCACGGCGAATGGTCGACAGTCGATGAGCGATCACGAAGGTCGTGCGCCCTTGCATCAGTTGATTCAACCCGGCCTGGATCATCGCTTCAGACTCTGAGTCGAGCGAACTTGTCGCTTCATCGAGAATCAGAATGCGTGGCTCAGCAAGCAAAGCGCGGGCAATTGACAGCCTCTGCCTTTGCCCTCCCGAGAGCTTCACGCCGCGCTCGCCCACGATCGTGTCATAGGCATCCGGGAAGCGCTCGGCAAACTCGTCGACTCGAGCCGTGCGGCAGGCAAAGAGAAACTGCTCCTCGGTGGCATCGGGGCGCGAAAAGAGAATGTTATCGCGAATCGAGCCGTCGAAGAGAAACGAGTCCTGCAGCACAACGCCTAACTGCGAGCGAAAAGTATTCAGGTCCACCTGCGCAAGGTCGACATCGTCCACCAGCACGCGTCCTTTTGACGGCGTGTGGAAGGCACAGAGCAGGCTGATGATGGTCGACTTGCCCGAGCCCGATGAACCCACAAGCGCCGTCACCGTTCCCCGAGGCGCATCGAAGGATATGCCGTGCAGCACCGGCTTCTCCGGATCGTAGGCAAACTCCACATCTTCAAAGCGCACATTGCCCTGAATCGGCGGCATCTGCACCGTGCGGCCGGGGCTATTGTTCTCTTCGAGTTCGGCCATCAGTTCGTTGGTGCGGTCGAGACCTGCAAAGGCCTCAGTCAACTGCGTACCGATCGCAACGATCTGGAAGATGGGCGCAGTCATGAAGACCAGGAACATGTTGTAGCTGAGATAGTCGCCAAAAGTCCATTGATGGGCCATGATCAAATGTCCGCCCATGCTCATCACAATCGCGGTCAGCAGGCCCACTGCAGTGGTCGCAGTCGCCGAGAGGGCGCTGGTCATAGTCAGCGATTTCATTACATTGTCGAGCAAGCGGCCAACGCCTTCGGCAAAGACGCCAGCCTCGCGCTCTTCGGCGTGGTAGCCCTTGATCACGCGGACGCCGCCCAGCGATTCGGTGAGCCGGCCGGTGACTTCGGCATTGATCTTGCCGCGTTCGCGGAAGATCGGGCGGATCACCCGGAAGGCGTATTGAAGGACGAAGACGAAAGCGCCCATCACTGCAAAGGCAGTCAATGTCACCGACGCGCTGAGGTGCAGCAGGTAGACGAAGGCCAGAATGGCCGTGAACAGCCCGCCTACAAACTCCACAAGCCCGGTGCCGACCAGGTTGCGCACGCCTTCGACGTCGGTCATGATGCGGGCGACGAGCGTGCCGGTCCGGTTTTCATCGTAGTAGCTTACCGAGAGCAGCCCAACGTGCCGCTGAACCTGGCGGCGCATCTCGGCTATCAGCCGCTGACCGGCTTTTGAAAGCAGTTGAGTCAACGCAAACGAAGTAATCGCCTGCACCACCATAGCCGTGAAAACCACCGCGATGATTCCCGGCAAGAGCTCAGGATGCGGGTGAGTCTGATTGAGCACTTTGTCCATGAGCGGCTTGGAGAGATAGGGCATCACCAGCAGAGCCACTCGGTTGACAACCATCAACCCCATACCGGCGACGAGTAATCCGATGCGCGGAGCGACCAATGACTTGATCTGCGGCCAAATCTTTTTCAGGCTTGGCTTGCGCTTGGGCAGATCGGCCTGGCCCGCGCGCGCACTGCGTCCGTGCGGCGAGCGCTCGGCGCGCCGGCTCATGTCCATGCCGCCGGGGCGGATTGTACTCATGCGTTAGACCTTCCCCGAGCGCCGTGCCGCTCGGAAGGAGCGCACGCAGAAAATGACGTAGATGAGCATCAGCCAGGCCATCGCAGTCTTCGCCAGCAAAGCGGTCGCGTCCACATCTTTGGAGAAGCCGAGGTTGCGGAGGATCTCCGCGACGGTTCCTAGAAAGCCCACCAGGCCGATTGTCACGTTGATGTGCATGAAGAGCTTGCGCCGGCGCTCGCGAGGACTGATCGCCAGCACGCCGCAGACGCCCATGGCCAGGCCAAACCAGGTAGGAATCAACGCGGTGGGATGCTCGCTGCCTGTGCCAATAAAGCCCACCAGGCCCAGAACAATCAAAAGAACCGCAAAGACCAACGTCACTTTCGCCATTGGAGGCCTCCGTCTTCCATTCTTTCATTTGCCAAGCGCCAAAGATGTGCCCGTGTTGCTGGCCCGTTGGTGCGTCTTAAGTCAATAGTTTTGATGGCCCAATTGAGCTCATGGATGCTCTTCATTCTACTGCTGCGAGTTCCTCAGGCCGGAGCAAGTCGGCGACTGTCTCGCGCCGCCGGATCAGCCTCGCCTTCGAGCCCTCGACCAGCACCTCGGCCGGACGCAGCCGGCTGTTGTAGTTCGAGCTCTGCGCCATTCCGTAGGCTCCCGCGTCGAGGACCGCGACCAAGTCCCCTGGCTCGACCGGCGCCAGCTTGCGGTCGTGGGCAAAGAAGTCGCCCGACTCGCAGATTGGCCCCACCACGTCTACGATACGCGGCTTCCCTGCCCTCGGCCTCATCGGCACAATCTCGTGATAAGCCTGATAGAGCGCCGGGCGAATCAGGTCGTTCATCGCGGCGTCGGTAATCACGAAAGTCTTCTTGCCGTTGCGCTTCACCTGAAGAACGCGGGCGACAAGAGCGCCGGCCTGCGCCACCAGAAAGCGTCCCGGTTCGATCATCAAACGGCCTTCGAAGCCCTCCAACGCCCCCTCTATTGCCGCGACATATTCGCGCACCTTGGCTGCCGCATCGAAGCTGCCGGTACGATAGTCGATGCCCAGGCCTCCGCCGGCATCGACGGACTTCAGCGCGATTCCATCGCGGCGCAGTTGGCGCACCAGCTTGTTGACCCCCGCCATCGCCGCGCCAAAGGGCTGCGCGGAGCGAATCTGCGAACCGATATGGACGCTGATGCCGTGAGCTTCAATCCAGCGATTGCCGGCCACGCTCTTGTAGATGGCCAATGCGTGCTTGATGTCTACGCCGAACTTGTGTTCCTTGAGGCCGGTTGAGATATAGGGATGAGTCTCGGCGAAAACGTCGGGATTCACTCGCAGGGCAAAACGCGCCTTGCGCCTGAGCTTGGCGGCTCGCGAAGCCAGCAGCTCCAGCTCCGCCGCGCTTTCGACGTTGAATTCGAGAATGCCCACAGTAAGCGCGCGGTCGATCTCTGCGGCCGTCTTGCCCGCGCCGGAGAAGACGACCCGACCAACCGCATCGGGCGCGGCAGCGATCACCCGCTCCAGTTCGCCGCCGGAGACGATGTCGAAGCCGGCGCCGCGTGCAGCCAGCAGCTTGAGAATCGCCAACGCGGAGTTGGCCTTCATCGCATAGCAGACCAAATGATCCCGGCCCGCAAGCGCCTGCTGAAAGAGGCCAAGCCGTTCGACGATTTGATCGGCGGAGTAAACGTAAAGCGGCGTCCCGTGGAGCGTTGCGAGTGCTTCGAGCGAAACCGTGCCGCAATGCAGGGCGCTGCCCGGCTGAGGGTGATGAAAGGGGCGCGGCGATGAGGGCAAAGGAGAGGTCAAGAGAAGCTTCCCAAAGGAGATATCCTCTCTTGAGCCTACAGCATCTTAAAGAGCCGTTCGAGCCACGCGCGGTATATTGGTTTGCATGAGCAAGCGAGCGAGTTTGATGGCGTTGTTGATTCTTGGATTGGCGGTTCAGGTCTACGGGCAATCCGGCGACGTACCGGGCGCGGAGTGGAAGCAGTTGGCTTCGCCGGAACAGACAGGATGGTCGAAGAAGAACCTAGAGAATATCCAAACGTATATCGAGGAAATCGGCTCGACATCGGCGATGATCGTGCAGCATGGTGTGGTGGTTGCCGCGTGGGGCGATGTTGAGCGCAAGTCGAACCTGCACTCCTGCCGCAAGAGCCTGCTCAGCGCACTGATTGGCATTGCCGTCTCCGAAGGCAAGATCGACCCAAACGACACGCTGGAGAAGCTCGGCATCGACGACAACAAGCCGTCCCTGACGCCCGAGGAGAAGCAGGCCAGGGTGCTCGATCTTCTCGAGGCTCGCTCGGGCGTTTATCATCCGACAGTTTATGAGACCAAAGGGATGGAGGAGCAGAAGCCGCCACGCGGCTCTCATGCTCCGGGCACCTTCTGGTACTACAACAACTGGGATTTCAACGCACTCGGCTTTATCTATGAAAAGGCAACGGGCGAGAAGATCTTCGACGCCTTTTACCGCAGGATCGCGCAGCCGATCGGGATGCAGGACTTCAAGGCTCGCGACGGTCATTACATTTCCGATTCCGAGACGCGATTTCCCGCCTACCCGTTCGATATGAGTGCCCGGGATTTTGCGCGTTTTGCGATGCTTTATCTGCATGGCGGCAAGTGGAACGAGAAGCAAGTGATTCCCGCCGATTGGGTGAAGGCCAGCACGAAGCCGTATTCCGATGCGGAGTCGGGCGGCTACGGCTATCTGTGGTGGACCGGCGACTCGGCCAGCGGCGCGCCGCAGAGGATCGAGTTTCCCAAAGGCAGCTTTTGGGCCGAAGGGCATCTCGGGCAATACGCCGTAGTGGTGCCGTCGCTCGACCTGATCGTCGTCAACCGGCTCGACGAGAGGATGACGAAGCGCACGATCCACAAACGCCAGATGGCCCAGTTGGTGCGCATGGTGGTGGAGGCCGCGCCGAAGAACTGACCGAGTGTTCAGCCTTTGAATTGGCGCAGCCACGCGGCCATCAACGCAGCGGCCGACCGCGGCTGTTCATAGGCGGCAAAGTGGCCTGCATCCGGCAGCAGGTGGAGCTCGCAGCCGCCTGGCGCGTCGCGGAAGGCCTCCATATCGGCGGCAGTAACGCCTGAATCCTGGCCGCCGGCAATCGCCAACACAGGCACATTGATCGTTGCGACCGTGGGCAACGAGTCGGGCCGCGTGGCCAATCCAGCTTGAACGGCGGCTACTGCCTCCGGGGTCAGTGTCACTTGGGCGCTCAACTCAGTCACGATCCCAGGGTTGCGCTCGAGGGCTGTTGTCCCTGTGAGGCTCTTGATCTGCGTTTGCATCATGCTTTGCAAGTTTTCTTTGCTTGCTCCTGCACGGGCTTTTTCGATGCTCGCGGTGCGCCGGGCGAGGTTGGCCGCAGCATCCGGCTGAGGCTTGGAGCAGACAAAGGCCAGCCCCCGTATCCGCTGGGGGGCTCGACGCCAAAGCTCCAGTAACACGTAGCCGCCGATCGAGCAACCGGCACAGACCGCCGGCGGCACCATCAAATGATCCAGGAGAGCCAAAACGTCGGCTGCCAACTGCGCCATGGTCAGCACCGGCGCACCGGGAACGGCAGCAAAACCGCCTGCGGGTAAGGTCCCCAACTGAGACAGCCCATGCCCGCGCAGGTCTGGAACGATGGCTCGCACGCCGGCAAGATTCTCGACGAGCGGTTGCCAGAACCCGCCGTCGAGCGGCGTGGGATGAAGAAATACCACAGGCAAGCCGGCTCCGGTCTCGCGAAAAGCCAGCGTTATCCCATCCGATTGATAAGTACCCTTCATACCTTAAGAGAATACGTCACGGAAGCCGGACCGGCTCCTCAGGAATTCCAATCCATCCCGCCAGATAGGCTACGAAGACCAGGCCCCCAGAGAAGAAAAACCCGACAACTGTCAGGACGCGGATCAGCGCGACATCCCAGCCATAGGTCTGCGCCACGCCGATGCAGACACCGGCGAGCATTCGACCGGCAATCGGGCGGACCAACTGGCTGCCAGGGATAAACGGCATGACGGGAACGACAGCGCCGCAGTTGGAACAGAAGCGCGCACTCGGCGGCAACCCGGTCCCACAGCTTTGACAGTAGACTGCCATCGTCGATCTCTCCCTCGATAACCCCAAATCATCTGAAGATACGGCGGCAGGGCTTCGGCGGTTCCATTCGTCAAACTCCCTTGTAGGGGTTATGGAGCCGTTTGCGGGCGGTGTCGGCGCGCGATGTGTTTGGACCCGCATCGATGGCCATCTGATAGTCCTTGACCGCAATCGCGCGTTCGCCGTTCATGTCTCGGCATTCGCCCGCGGCCAGCAGGGAGCGGATCTTGAGTTCCGGGCTGACATTCTTGGTCCATGCTGTCTGCTCGTAGGCCTGCGCCGCCTCGCCAAAATGCCGCTGGCCACGCAGGGCATCGCCGAGGCCGAAGTAGGCTAGCTCCAGCCGCGCTTCTGCAAAGTAGCCGGGTTTGGCGCTGTTGGACAGTAGCTCCCGGTAAGCGGCTACCGCGCCCATCCCCTCGCCCGCGTCCTTGCGCAGGTTGGCCTCTTCAAGGCAGAAGAGAAAGTCGTGCGGGTACTGACTCTTGAGCGCGCGCACCACGTCGATGGCCTCTTTATACCGCGCCTCGCGGCGCAGAAAGAGTGCAATTGTGGTTCGGGCCTCGACGCTGGTGATCACGCCGCGATTGCCGTCATCGTTAAGCATCTCCAAACCGCGCGACTTCGAACCAGTGATCCCGGCAAAGCCAATGAGCATTTTAAAGGGCCATGGCAGAGCGCCGACCACGTACTCGTAGACGCCCACCACCAGCTTGGCATCCACATAATCGGGGTCGAGTTGCAACGCGCGCACTTCGTCGTCTTTGGCCTTGGTCGCGAGCCGGAAACCGGCGCCGTAGCCCCGCTCAACCATGGCGATGTAGGTGCACTTGAGGCTGCGCACCCAGCCGCGGGCAAATAGTGCGTCAACGTCGTTGGGGTTGCGGTCGATGCGCCAGTCTGCCTCGCGGATCGCCTCATCGGCCAACCCGAGGATGCGGTCGCGCTGCTTGGGGTCCTCTTCGGTGGCGTGGCGGCCGGTCAAGAAGCCGTCGTTTGCATAAAAGGTAGTATCCAGCAGGTCGAGCCGGTAGAGTTCCTGGAAAATCTCTGCATCGAGCAGCATCGCGGTGGCCTGCGGATCGCCCGGATGCATCTGGTGAAAGCGCTCGAAGCGCTCGACGGCCCCTGGATAGTCCAGGTTGTAAAAACGTTCGTAAGCCTCTCGCACCAGGGGGTCGCGGTTCAGCGGGTTGGTATGCACTTCGGAGGCCCAATCAAGAGTCCCGGCCGCCAGCAGGAGAGTCCCCAAAACAACACACCAAATCCGGGCGCGCTTCCAGCCTGAGACGTTCTTCAAAACCAGCTCTCCTTACCCTCCACAGAATACGCTCATGAGCTTGAGGAGAGAATCGCTTACTTGTATTCGATTGAGCACAGATCGACCTGTTTCGATGACCCGCTGGATCCAGGTGCGCTTACGGTAACGCGGCGATTGCATTTGCCCCGACTGGATCCGTTCCGGTTGCGGCGGTTAGCGCCGAGTCCAGCTTGCCAGGAGTCGTGGTATCGAAGGTGTACGCGGCCAGGTCGGGACTACCGCCGGAGTTCACCAGCAGCACGACCGTGCCGGTTGAGTCCTCGGCCAAGGCAACCGGGGTTGTGCCCCCCGGAGCAATGGAGCTGAGCGCAACAACTGAGTACGTGGTCCCTGAGCTTGACACCTGAAATCCCGAGATATTGCCGGTAGAGCTGTTACTGACCGTGGAATTGGCCACGTAAACGTAGGAGCCGGTAGATGTGGGCAAGATCGAAACGGGTGTTAGACCTCCGCTGGCGAATGGCGAGCCGGTGAGCTCAGAGGGAGTTCCTGTGCTGAGTGAAGTGTAATTGAAGACGCGTAATCCGCCGGTGTTGGTGCTGCTGGTCGATGGGGCGGCTAGAAGTTCACCGATATAGAGGAGTCGATCGATCGGGTCTACGGCGACTGAAACGGCTGACCCGCCTGCAGATTTCACAGCGATCGGAGTGGTCAGCGAGGTCGGCAGCGAGCTGGTGCCGGCCGGAGGATTTGCATTGAATGGTATTACGGCGGTGCCAACTGCGCCAAGCGCAACAAGGATGTTCTGGTTATCCGGTGAGATGGTCAACTGATGGATCGTCGGAATCACGCCGAGAGAGAGTTGCTGCACCGTGCTGGTGGTTGATTCCGTGCCGTCGGCGGGATTGATGGGGATGGCATAGAGATACCCTGAGCCCGAGGCCTCGATGAGCCAGGAACTGGTCGAATCCACCTGCATCGAGGCCGCGGCAAAGTCGGGAAAGAATGCGGTGGAGCTGGCCAGCGTCAACTCCCCCCCGGAAGAGATTTTGTAGAGGAAGATCCCGGATTGAGTGCCCACATAAAGAAAGCTGCCGTTGGGCGCCACGGCGAGAGAGTAAGGGCCGGAGGGCAAGGTGTAGGGACTGCCGGTAACCGCCGTCAAAGCGCCGCTGACGATGGAATAGCCTGCAATTTCAACCTGGCCCGCATTGGAGTTGAGAACGTAGAAGAAGCCGCTGGATAAAGTGCCGCAGTTGGTGGTGCAGCCGCCGTTGTTGGCTGGAACGTCCCAAAAGCCCTTGCATCCGGCGAGCAACAGCAGGCCCGCGCAGAGCACTTTTCCATACCTAACGATCTTCATGGTCGCCTCTCATCGGCATCTCAAGGTCTCGCTTTTGCACCCGCCGGTCCAACCTTGAACTGGACGAATGGAAGCCTGTCCGGTTTACCATCACGTCGCGCGCTGGAATACCCCAAATTCATTGCATCGGAAATTGACGCCAGACTGCAAAGGTCCGGTGTGTTCTACGAGAACACCGGACCCGCAGGCATGTCTTTGCTGGTTGGCAAACGGCGATTGCACCGCCGTTACGGAATCAGCAGGTTGCGATCATCAGCCGAAACACGATTGGCGCATTGCAGCCATGTAGTTCTACACACGGCCGATCTCCCGCATTTGCGCGGCCCAGGAGCTGGCATAAGCTCCGCCAACGGCCACCAGTTCGCTGTGCGTTCCGGATTCCACCACGCGCCCCTTGTCCAGGACGTGAATGATGTCCGCGTGCATGGCGGTGGTAAATCGATGGGTGATCATGAGCGCCGTTCGGCCTGCGGTAAGAGTGCGGAAACGGCCCAGCCAGTCCTGTTCTGCCCAGGAATCCATCGAGCTGGTGGGTTCGTCCAAGATTACGAGCGAGGCCCGGCGGAAGAAGGCACGAGCCAAGGCAATCCGCTGCCATTCGCCTCCGCTTAGTTCAGCTCCCCCAAACCACTTGCCAAGCACGGCTTCGAAATCCCCTGGCAGGCGCTCGATTGGCTCCAGCGCCCCCGCGTCCTGGGCGGCTTGCCGTACCCTGGACACATCGGATATGCCCTCCAGATCTCCAAAGGCAATATTCTCCCGAACCGATGCGTGGTAATGCACAGGGTCCTGAAAGAGGATCGCAATCTCGCGTCTCAGCCCCACAAGATCCAGTTCCCGAATGTCTGCCCCGTCCAGAAGAATCCGTCCAGCGTCGGGATCGTAAAAGCGGCAAAGCAGTTTGATGAGGGTGCTCTTGCCCGCGCCGTTGTGACCCACCAGCGCGACTACCTTGCCCTTGGGTATTTCCAGGTTGAATCCATCCAAGGCCCGATGGAACCCACCAGGGTAAGTAAAGCCGACGTCCTCGAATAGGATCGATTTCTCAACCGGCAGTCCCGGATTCAGGGTCTTCCCCGGCAGAATTGCCGGCCTCAGCCCAAGGTACTCGTCCAGATTCTCGACAAAGAGCAAGCTCCGGTAGATCTTTCCGGCGCCTTCGAGAAGGGAGCGAAGGAGAGTCTGACACTGCTGGAATGCTTGGAGACAGAGCAGAAGATCCCCTAGGCCGGCCTTTCCGGTCAGAGTCCGGTTCAACATCCAGCCAAGGCCCGCCAGGCTGCCGCCCCAGGCGAGGAACCCGGCCGCAAGTTCAGTCACGGCCCCTTCCCCAACCAGGCGCAACTGCCCTGCGCGAAGACTCTCGCGCAAGCTCTCAAAGGCCTTGCGATGGTAGGTTCCCAGATCGAAAAGACGCAACTCGGCGGCTGCGCTCCGGTCCGTGATCAGCCAGTCCAGGTAGCGGGTTCGCCGCTCCTGGCTGGTGTGCTCAAGGTTCCAATGGTGTTCTTTCAAGGTGTGGCGAGCTACAAGAAGGAGGCCTGGAATCGCTGTTGAAACCAGTAACAGGGGCAGCCATCCGGCATAAGTGAAGAGAATTCCGGCCAGGACCAGAAATCCCAACCCGTTCTGGACCATCGTGCCGAGGCTCTCAAGCAGTGCCAGAGGCTGTGAGATGGCATCAACCCTGGCCCGATGCAACTGATCGTAGGATTCAGGATGGTCATAGAATGCCAGGTCAAGGCGGAGAGCCTGCAGATGGATCAAGCGATGCACCTCGTCCTGCACGCGCTCTGCCTGCACCTCTCGAACCCACGACAATGTGCTGGACAAGAGCTGGCCGGCGATCCATAGGCCGGCGATTCCCAGGGCAGGCGGGGCCACGGAGGCCCAGTGGCGCGAGGCCACCAGGTGGTTCACCACGGCTCTCAGCAGCAGCGCCAGCCCTGCTGGGATCAATCCTTGCCCAATCAGTAGAACGGCCCAAGCCACTGTCCACCATCCTGCTGACGCCCAAACCAGCGCCAGGGCGCGGCGGCCTGCGGGCAACTGGCGAAAGAAGTGGCTGATCTGGTTGAGCAGCATAGATGGCATGAACCTCACGAGCGGGAATCGGCCAGACTGCGAAGAAAAAGCCCTACCCCCAGTCCGCGAAGAAGAATCATACCCGCCCGCGCAGTGGTATCGGGATCGACCTTTGAAATCAGATCATCAAGGCAGCGGCGCATCAGTGGCAGGTCGAGCATTCCTCTGGCTTCGGATATCGACTCCAGGGAGCCCAGGCACTCACGGAAGGCAGGCAGCTCCCGAAGGATCCTATGCCCCACATCCGCGGCCTGGAGTCCCTTGCGCCGCCCTTGGAACACTGGCTCGGGCAGGCGAGTGCGGAAGGTTCGCCTGAACAGCCAACTGCTTTGGCCTTGACGGCGAAACTGCTCGTCGGGAACACACAGGAGAAATTCGATCAGCGATTGATTTGCGGTTGGATCGAGGGAAGCGATGGAATACCGCGCCGCCGTTTCCGCCATGATTCCCGGTCCGATCGTGAAGTCGGGCTGCAAAAGCCGGCGGCGAAGATCCACGAGGGGAGAAGGGGTGAACGTTGGATCGTGTCCTGCGGCCCGCATCCGTTCGTCGATCTTCAGATCCAATGCCACTTGAAGGTTGAGAGCGGAATAGGCTTGCCAGGACGTCGTCTTGAAATGCCTGAGACGGTGAAAGGCACGAATCCCCGGCATAAGCAGAGGCTTCAGCACCTGGCGCTTCGAGGTGAGCCAAGGATTGGGTTCGCCATGCAGCAGCAGTCGCCAAGCCGTCTTCCGGTGGCCTGTGAGCAGTGCTCGCAGCACCGATCCATTTCCGTTCCAGGAGACCGTGGCGTTGCCCATCTGGCCGGTAAGTATGGCGGATGCGCCACTTCCGGAGGCGGCTTCAATGACTGCTTGAATCCAGTAATGGTTGCCCGCCGCATGACTTGGACCATCGTGGATGTCCAGAAAACATTCGATGCCCTGGATGACCCCATAGCCAGCGGCATTGACGGGAATATGCAGCACATTGGCGCCCGCCATTATGGCGGTGGAATGTGCTTGTTCCCACTCGTCGCCCAACCTCTGCTGGCCAGCTCCGTCTGGAGCGAGGAAGGGCACAGAGGTATAGGCGGTAAGGGAACGGCCTTGAGCAGCCAGAATCGGGGCCGCCATGGCCACCACCGAACCGGAATCCCGGCCACCGGAGAGCTGCGCCGCCACTGGCTTTTGAGTCCGCAAACAGCTCTGAACCGCCCGCGTGTAGTACTCCAGGAATGCCTGCTGGTACTCCTCATCCCGGCGGTAAGCGAGCATTTCCCGGCCGTCTGGAGACCAATGACGCCAGGTGCGCATTTGGCCATCGGATCCTACCGACTTCGCTTGGGCCCATACCAGACGGCGAAAGCCTTCGTAGGCGGACAGTTCGGCGTCGTGCTGCCAGCTAACCAGAACCTGGGCAAGACGGAGCCGATCCGGTTCTTTTACCACGCCGGGAAGCGCCAGCAAAGCCTTGAGACTGGAGGCAAAGGCGATAAAGCCCTTGCCCTCATGGTAATAAAGTGTTGCATTTCCGCAGGCGTCCCGCGCCAGCAGAAGGCGGCGTTCGCGAGCATCCCAGGCGGCCAGCGCCCAATCTCCCTGAAGGTGAGAACAGAGCCCCTCACCCCAGCGATCGAATGCCAGACTGGCTAGATGCCCATCGGACAAGTGCACCGCCTCTGCGGAAGAAAGACCGAGAGCCTCGACGAGCGCAGCGCGGTTGTCGAGCCGCGCGGCGCTGACTAACATGCCGCGGGCGCCCTGCACCGGCTGATTCTCGAAGGCATCCTCAGGATTGACTTCGAGCAGCAGATGCCCCAAGCCGACCGCCCCCCCGACTTTGCAGCCTCCGCCGTGGGGTCCGTAATAGGCCATGGCCGCCTTCATCCGCTCCAGCCACAGGGGATCTAAAGGGGCGCCATCGTATCGATAAATCCCATATATTCCACTCATGAACGTTTCCTTGAGAAGGTAGTAAAGGTCTGAAAACGCTTGTGGCCCGGTCCCCCGGTCACCATGCAGGAACCCAGGCGCAGCCATGCGTGTGCGTCGAATCCCGCCAATTCACCGCTGCGCGCGCCAAAACTCACGGTCCCTTCCAGGCCACGCCGACGCAACATTCCGGTGGCAGCAAGGGCCTGTGCCAGACAGCGCCCATCCCACGGTACCCGCCGCGCCAGCGCGCCCACCGCCCAGCCAATCTCTTGTGCAGTGCGTGTCTCCTCGGCCGTTGCTGTTGCCGGCCCCTCGGCTCCAGCAGTGCCCAGCCAGGCTGCGATTCGCCGAAAGGGCAGGAACGCCATGGCCAACCGGGCAATTGCCAGAGCGGCCAGGGCTTCCCACAGAAGCATCTTTCTGGCACTGGAGATCCGCGTGTAGCGCTTCAGCTCATTCCACACGCAACAGGCCTTCCCGCTCCATCTTTTCCAGAAACGTTTCTACGTCTGCAGCGCAGGTCTCGGAAGAGACCTGGTATTCCTCCACAAGGCGGTCCACAAGTTCTGAAAAAGTCAGGGGGGTCTCCAGAATCTCCCAGATACTCCGCGCCGGCCCCTTCAATCCGTAATAGGCCCCAGCATCGATGCTCATCAGCACCGTCTCCTCATCGAGTTGGGTGGAAAGCAAATTCTCCGTGCGGTGCAGCTTACTTGAGGGACCGAAGCGCATCTAGTTCTTCTCCTCCGAGCCGATAACGGCGAAACGTTGAGCCCAGGCCGCTTCCAGAAAGCCGACCAATCCGCCGACCTCTTCAGGATTCCACCGCCGGGTGACGGCGGCCATGGTGGCACTCTGGGCGATCAGCCCCGCCAGCCGCATCAGATCCGCCTGTGTCTCCTGCCCTTTCAGGTATTGGGGCCTATAAAGATTCTCCAGGAGACAATGCACCCGGTCAAATCCTGAAAGCAATTGGAACGTCGGCGCATCCTCGGAAGTTGAACTCCCGGAGTCTCGAACACGCAAAATATGAATCGCTGTGAGCGGTACCGGGTGAGGGCAATAGCCATCTCCCATGGGCACAACGAATTTGTCCACCTCGAAGCGTCCATCCGGTGGGGCTCCAAGCCGCTCATAAGCATCCACGCAAATCCGAAAATGGGCAAGGGCGGGAAGAACTTGCAATCCATCCGGCGTCGTCGCAACGGCGCAAACATCGTCTGAAAGCAGGCGGTAACCCTTGCGATGAAACTGGGCCGCCAGAGTGGACTTGCCGGCCCCTTGATTGCCGACAAAGATCATGGCTCCCCAGGGGGTTGCCACGGCACTGCCGTGAAGAGGAAACAGCCCGCGCTGGTAAAGCAAAGCCCCCATCACAGAGCCTAACAAGAACAGCCGGACTTTTTCAGGCTGGGCATCGGGAAGCGGCTCGATGAAGATACGCCGACCTTCCTCCACCCGGTAATTCGCCACACCCCGCACCGTCAGGCGGAAGCTCCCAGGCCGAACTTCATAGTAGCCATTCGACGGGACTTCCGAGGCGATCTGCGTCGGAGGCAGGATCTCGATCGTCACGTCGGGATCTCCTGTCTGCTGCGGATGGGGCGGAAGCTCGGGACAAACTAACTCCGCGTGGATACGGAGACCGTAAGCCCAATATGCGTTGACGGCCATTTTCAACCTCGGTAGATGCGGAAATTCAGTATATCCTCTCTCGGCTCAATCCCTTCGCAGCGGCGATCCGGCGGTGAGACCAATCGGCTGCCAGCCTGGCAGTGCGGTACCGGGGCGAGATACGCATCCCATTGATGAGGAGCAAAGAGCCTGACCGGTTCTTGTTCCATGATGAAGCCTTAGAGCTCACGCGCCACTGCGTCCGAGGCGACATGATCAGAACGAGACTTTTTCTATTCCTCATATTGGCGGGGATCTCAGCCGCCCCGATGCTTGCTGACAGCGCCGAGCATGCTTACAAGGAAGGCGGTCAAGCGGAGAAGAAGAACGACTATGATGCCGCGTTTGAAGGCTACAAGTTGGCGCACAGTGAAAAACCAAACGATCCAAAGTACATGGCCGCCTATCTGCGGCTAAGGTTCTTCGCGGGCGGACAGCACATTCGCGCGGGAGATCAGTTGCTCGACGCCGGCAAATTGCAGGAGGCCCTGGCCGAATTCCGCCATGCTGCGGAGATCGATGCCAGCAACTTCGAGGCCCTCCAGGAGATCCGGCGAGCGGCAGAGTTGATCCAGAGGCAGGAATCGGAAAAGGAGAACGCGAACCAGCCGAAGCCGAAGACGTTGTCACTGGAGAAAGAGTCACAAAGCGCGGCTGGCCCGGTCATGCTCGACATCAAGTCGGACATGCCGGTTTCGCTGCATCTTTCGACAACCACCGATGTGGTATACAAAACAATCGCTAAGCTCGCCGGGATCAACGTGCTGATCGATCCGGACTATAAGCCTCAGAAGATTACGGTCGACTTAAAGGACGTGAGTCTCCGCGACGCTCTCGACATGTTCGCCATGCAATCGAAGACTTTCTGGCGGCCCATGTCGTCGAACACAATCATCGTCACATCCGATAGCGGATCAAAGCGCAAGGAATTTGAACAGAACGTGATGAAGACGTTCTATTTGCGCAACGCCGCCACGCCTGCCGATTTGCAGCAAGCAGCCGGCACGCTGAAAGGCATTTTGGACATCAGCCGCATCCAGGTAACCCCTGAACAGAGATCGCTCACGATACGGGGCACGCCTGACCAGATGGTGCTGGCCCAGAAGCTGCTAGGAGACATCGATAAGCCTAAAGGCGAGGTCGTGATCGACGTTACGGTGATGGAGGTCAGCAAGGACAGACTGCGCACCATCGGCACGAATCCGCCTACGAGCGCCTCGGTCACTCTTGCGCCCACCGGAACTAGCTCGAGTTCCGGGCTGACTTTGAATTCCTTTACCTCGCTTAATGCCGGAGACTTCTCAGTATCGATCCCCGGTATTTCTTTCTCACTCCTCGAATCGGACAGCGACACCAAGGTAATTCAGCGTCCTGAGATTCGGGCTATGGACAGCGAGAAGGCCTCCCTGAAGATCGGCGATCGCATTCCCATCGCGACCGGTTCCTTCCAGAGCGGACTTGGCGGATCGGTGAATACGCAATTCCAATATCTTGACGTTGGCGTAAATGTCGACATCACTCCGTACGTACATGCGAACCATGAAGTGACCCTGAAGATGTCACTTGAAGTATCTTCGGTTACGGGTGAGACGAACATTGGCGGTTTCAGTCAACCGACCATCGGACAGCGGCGAGTCGAACACGAGGCGCGGCTCGCAGACGGCGAAGTGAATCTGATCGGGGGCATCCTCGAAGACACGGATACCAACTCCATGGGCGGTTATCCGTGGATCATCAAGATCCCCATTCTGAAGTATCTGTTTGGCCAGTCGACCAAAGAACGTACACAGACCGAGATTGTTTTCGCGATAACTCCTCATATCATCCGCGGCGGAGAGGTTACCGATGACAACCTCAGAATTGTTGATCTTGGTTCTGCCAACACCGTTACCTATCGCAAGGAAGAGCCAAGGGCAGACACTGCGAAGCCTGCGGCGCCTCAGCCGGCTTCGCAACCCGCGGAAAGGCCAGCCCCAGGTCCTCCGGCAGCGAAGGCACCTGTGCAACCGGCTCCCAAGCCGGCCGCGCAGCCGATTACCGGTTCCAGTCAACTAGTGAAGCCGGCACTTGATGCACATCCCTCTGAAGTCAAGCCTCCCGGAACCGTCAAGCCCGCATTGGGTGGATAGTTTTGGATCACGGTGAGCGGGTGCTCGGCTTGTCCGTCCAAATCAACGCTCTTCGGGTGAGTTGTTGAAGCGTCTCATAAGGGCTGCGCGCTCCGTGCCCGGCGTTCGTCTTATCGTCGCCACGGCCTGTGTGCTCACCTTGGACCGGCCCGCCGCAGCAAACGACCGCAGGCGGGAGCATTACTGGGCCTGCGTCCACGCCCGAGTCCGTCGGACGATTCGGACCGCCAACCAGGCTCCCGGCGATAGGTCTCCCGTCGTTGGAGTGGGAACGGCTCATCCTCAAGACCGCGGCCGTTGGCTGCGTAGCCTGCTGGACCAGCCGGCGCAGTATCTCTTGTGCCGTTTCGATCCCGATTCCGAGTTGCTCCGCTGGGGACACCACGCTGGCCCCCAAATGCGGCGAGCGGGGCGAGAAGAGAACGATTGTCGCGGTGGCTCGCATGCTGGCGGTAACCCTGCACAGCCTGTAGCGTAGCGGCCAGCGCTTCCAACCATCTTCGCAATCCGTAACGTCCACGGGCTGAGCACATATTTGACAACCGGAGCGCGTTGCCCTCAGCCGCGGCACAAGCTCGAAAGGCCGCAGTGAACCGGCAAAAGGCATAAAGACAATTAACGGCTGCAGCATGAGATTCTTATGGTTCGCGAATAGGAAAGACGCACATCGAGTGCAGAGTCCATGCGCCACGTAGAATAGCAGCAGGGAGAACGAATGTCGCAGTTGCCACACACAATCGACCGCGCTCAAAAAACCGGCATTATCCTTGACGCGCAAGCCAATCAAACGCTCGATCCCGCGGATTGGAGCGCTTTCCGCGCCCAGGCGCACCACATGTTGGACGACATGCTCGACTACATTGAAGACATCCGCGAGCGGCCCGTGTGGCAGCCCATCCCTTCCAAAGTGCGCGCGCACTTTCAGTCTCCCGCGCCGCGGCAAGGCGATGGTCTCGCCGACGTTCATGCCGAATTCATGCGCGAAGTGCTCCCCTTTGCACAGGGTAACGTGCATCCCGGATTCATGGGCTGGGTCAATGGCGGCGGCACGCCCGTGGGCATGTTGGCGGAGATGCTGGCGTCCGGACTGAATGCAAACTGCGGCGGCCGCGATCATATTCCCGTCGAGATCGAGCGTCAGGTCACCCGCTGGGTTGCCGAGCTCTTTGGGTTTCCCGAAACTTCGAGTGGACTCTTCGTCACCGGAACCTCGATGGCCAATCTGATCGCGGTATTAATCGCTCGCGATGTTGCCTTGGGCTTCGGCGTGCGCACCAGCGGAGTAGCCGCAGCCCCCAGGCGCCTCGCCGCATACACTTCCACTGCCGTTCATAGTTGCGTGCCCAAGGCCATGGACATCGCCGGCCTCGGCAGCGACACTCTGCGCCTGATCCCTACCGACGCCGGCTGCCACATCGATCTCGCCGCGCTCGCCGAGGCTATCTGGCGCGACCGCAAAGCCGGTTTCACGCCCTTTCTCGTCGTAGGAACCGCTGGAACTGTGAATGCCGGAGCCATCGACGATCTGACCGGCCTGGCCGACTTATGCCAGCACGAGAAGATTTGGTTCCACGTCGACGGAGCCTTTGGCGCTCTGGCCAGGCTGGCCCCGGATCTTGCGCCAAAGCTCAACGGAATCGAGCGCGCCGACTCCGTAGCCTTCGACTTTCACAAGTGGGCCCAGGCTCCCTACGATGCCGGCTTCATCCTCGTCCGAGACGCTGTCGCACACAAGAACTCGTTCGTGGCTCCGACAGCCTATCTGCAGCGCGCCGAGCGTGGCCTCGCCGCAGGCTCGCCCTGGCCCTGCGACTTCGGGCCCGATCTGTCGCGCGGCTTTCGCGCGCTGAAGGTCTGGTTCACCTTGAAGGTCTTCGGAGTTGAGGCCATCGGCGCATCGATCTCGCGCAGTTGCGCATTGGCCCGCTATCTCGAATCACGCGTCGCCGAGACGCCGGAGTTGGAGCTGATGGCTCCGGTCGAGCTGAATATCGTGTGTTTCCGTTTTCGTCCTAAGACCTCTGGCGCAGAAGACTCTGATTCGGAATGCTCCAACCGGATCAACGACGAGATTGTTATCAGGCTGCAGGAGTCAGGGATCGTCGCACCCTCCACGACAAAGATCAGAGGCCGTCTGGCGATTCGAGCCGCGATCGTGAATCATCGCACCAGCCGCACCGAGATCGATGCGTTGGTCGAGAACACACTGGCTCTCGGACGCGTGCTCTGACCGAAAATCTCTTATGCAGCAGTTGCACCACTGCTCGAAACAGGCGACTGTTTCGAGCGAAGAAAGCCTATGGGAATCTGGGTAAGCACAAACAATACAAGAGCATATTGCCAGGTAAACAAGTTAAGCAAAACAAGCGATCCACATACGGTCACCGGAACAAAGAGTGACAGGCCAAAGACCAACCGCGATACACCGGCGTTACGCGAACGACTCCCCAGACACTGAATCCACTCAATCCAAACCATTAATGAAATAAAATCAGCAATAGATTTAACGGAGCCCTTGCCCGTCTTGAGATAGAGGGCAGTGAGGAGGCCATACAAGAGCGCGCTTACCAAGAGATGAATCAGATATTCAGAGCGTCCTACAGTCTCGGCACGGCCAAATATGAATGGCTTCATTTCGTGTCTCCGCCACTTTTTCAGGTTTCTGAAGAACTATGACTGAATCGGTTCACTCCCGCTCTTCAAGCCGGGCTACCACCCGCTCGACCATACGTTCCAACTCTGCCGCAGTCTCTACCGGCTCTGCGCTGGCCGATCCTGCAGAGCGTGCGATGCGCGCATCCGGCAGGCCCATCCGGCGCTTGAGAGCCAGGATCTCCTCAATCTTCCGCTCCGGGATTAGTTGGAGAGGCTTCCCGATCTGCTTTGCCAGGAGGTACGTCTTGCAGCAGGTCTCGAAGATTTCCGCAAGCCACTCGGCATGAGTCACTGTGTCTGCCCAGCAGACGATACCGTGATTGGTCAGCAGGATGGTGTTGTGGTCTTCGACAAAGGGCAGCACCGTCTCGGCAAAGGCTTGGGTACCGGGAGTCTCATACGGCGCAACCGCTGCCGGACCGATGAAGATCTCGTACTCTGTGATCAGCCCATTCGGCGGCGTCGAGCCGGTCACGGCAAAGGCCGTCGCGTAAGGCGGGTGGCAGTGCACCACGGCGCGGGCGCGCGGGTTCGCCTTGTAGATCTCCAGATGCAACAAAAGTTCGCTGGTGCGAGTACGATCTCCTGCCAAAATGTTGCCGTTAAGATCCGAGAGACAGATATCGGCCGGTACGAGGTCTTCTTTGCTGACCATGGTGGGTGTGCAGAGCACATACTGCGAACCAAGCCGCACGCTGATGTTGCCGCCGTTGCCATCCACGTACTGGCGATGCCAAAGCTTGTGCCCGGCGCGGATGATCTCCCGGCGAAAAGCCTCTGCCTCGGGCGAACTGGCGGCGGCCAGCGGCGAATCCTCAGCGAGCTTCAAGGCCTTGGGCTTCCAGATGAAACCGGTCTCTGGCGTGGCCTGCGCCGCTTCACTGCCCTGCTCCGTGGGCGAGACCGTCGTCTGCTCCATCGTTGACCTCACGCTTCGGCTGGGTGGCCGGACTCAGGCAAGCCCCGGCATTACCTTCAGATTATATAGAACACCTTCCGGAGAAGCTCTTCCGAACGCCGTAATGGTGCTAGACTTTGTTTTTGCCGTTCCAGCGCACGCGGCGGTCGGACGAAGAGCCGCTTCCGTCGTGATAAGGAGATTGGAAGCAATGCACTCCGTTAACCTGAATTTGCACCCGACATCGGCGGCCCGCCTTACTTTCTGTTTGGCCCTGCTGTGCATTGGATCGGGCTCTCAACCAGACGATGGTCGCAGTCCCACTCGCGGGCCGGTACCCTGGCGCTGAGCACTTACTCAACTCATTCAAGCCGATGGCGCGCTTCCGTTATTGAGGCCGACTGAAATTCAACGCGCTCGGCTGTGGAATCGGGTTATTATCGGTTGGCTTCAGGGCTTGCGGCAGAATGGCCGAAGGCGGTTTTCAATACCGGAACCCGAGCGCGCCATCGAGGTCACATCTGCTCGCGGGCACATGAGACCCGAAATGATCAACGGGAAGCAAAGGGTTATGAACAGCTGCATTGTTGTTGCCGTATTGACGCTCGGATTTGCAGCTGTGGCCAGCGCGCAGGCCCCCAGCGCGCCCGCCACAGCGGCGCCCAGCGCGAAAACCGCGGAGTGGAAGACCTACACCTATCCTGAGGATGGATTCAGTGCTTCATTCCCCTCCGCGCCCGAACTCCAAAAGAGAGACCTTCCTACCGAGAAGGGCTCGTTTGAACTACGCTCGTATCTCGTGGAAATCGAACCGGTGGCGTTTTTCGTAGGGGTTTGCGATTACGGCTCGACGACGGAGGGCAGATATCCGGACGATGTGCTGAAAGGGGCCGAGAATGCAGCATTGAAGAACTCCAATTCGCACCTGATCATCGAAAAGAAGATCGCCCTTGGCATCGATCATGGTCTCGCGTTTGAATCTGAAAGCGATACGGCGCACTTCTCCGCCCGCATTTATTTTGTCGGCAGCACGCTTTACCAATCGCTGGTGGTTTATCCGATCGGCAAGCCCTATGACGGCTCTGCACGCTTTCTTGACTCTTTCCAGTTAATCGCCAGAGTGGCCAAGTAGTTCAGGCCGGTCGTCAGCCTCCCGCGCTAGGGCTGGCCGGTATCACCGCCAATACCCGGCAGCGATGCTTGCCCGCGGCGCTCCAAGCCAGCGCCATATCAGTCTCCAAAGTGGCGCAATCGCCTGCCTCGAGCACCTCGCTCATCCCACCCGCATCCAATTGCAGCTTCCCTTCCAGCACATACATCAGGCCGGTGGCTCCGTGGCGGACGTCCGACATGCACGTCACTCCTCCGGCGGGAAACTCTATCATCTGAACCGACAGTTTTGTCCTATCCTCCAGCGCGTTCAGAGGAGTGATCTTCACCGACTCCAGTCCGCGGCTATTGCCCAGCAGATTGGCCTTGCGAGTAATCGAGAGCGTGTGTTTGGCAGGTTCAGAGAAGAAGTAGCTCAGGCCCACGCCGTAGACCCGGCTGATGGTGGCCAGCGTGGGCAGCGTGGGGATCATGCGATCTGTTTCTAGCTTGGAGAGAAGCGCCGTCGAGAGCTTGGTCTCCGCCGCCAGGCGCGAGAGCGTGAGCCGCTTCTTGGTGCGCAAAGAGCGCAACTTCATTCCGATGCAGTAAGGCGCAAGAAACCATTGCGCGTAAGATACAGGCTTGGACATACAGGTCTCTCCCTTCCAATAGTCTGGCAGTTCGCTAACGGGAACCTTCTGACAAATTCATGAAGTTTTCCTGAAGTCGAGCGCCTTCTCGCGTCTCAGGCCAATGGAAGAACAACCGGACTCATTCAACTTGGACATGGATATTCTTCGATCGGATGATGTCTCCTTCGAAGCATCCCGATTTCTGAGGTTCCGTAAGAAAGGTCAGGAGCAAGCCCGGCAGCCGGTTTCGCTTCAGAAGTCAGGTGGGCCGAGAGAGTTGCACTTGTTACGTTCGATGGCAGAAGGCGATTAAATGGTTACCAATTAATTAGCCTCCGATTACTACTTAAGTGAGGAATCGATCGTTCAATCTCTTCCCGCCTCCGTCTTTGAAGCAGATAATCAAGGTGTCATTAAAAAACACTGGGCTCACAGAAACCCAAGGATTCGCTGGAAACGCTGCCTTCTTTTCCCGATTTGTTGTTTGTCACGAAGGTTCCCGCGACCTCTATAGGTAGGTTGTGTCCTCTCTTGCCCAAAACGGCAAGAGATCGGCGAGCATGCCGCCCAGGATGCGAGGAAGCGCGTTGGATCCAAGGAAAGAGCTACTCCCGGTCTTGCGAGAAGCCCCAGATGCTGGGTCCTCGGGGACAAGTTCTAGAAGCGCAGTTGGAGAAAGCACCTGTTCTTTTGCGGGATTCCGGCTCGAGGCTGACGGTACGCTCTGGCGTGGCGAGACTGTGGTTCACCTGCCCCCCAAGGAATTGGCGGCTTTGCGGCTGCTGCTGGCAAACGCCGGCCAGGTTGTTTCTCCCTTGCAACTGAAACATGCGCTGTGGGGCGATGTGCATGTGACAGCCGACAGCATTCTTAAGTGCTTGTCCTCACTGCGGGGGCGGCTTGAGCCGGAGCTGTGCATTCAAACCGTTTACAAGCGAGGCTACCGGTTTGCAGCCGAGGTGTCGTGGCACAGCGCCTCGTCGGCTGCGGTACCCACGCGGCTGGCTATACTCCCTTTCGCCACTATCTATTCCGTCCCGGTGCATCTTGGGCAGGCTATTGCCGAAGAGACGATGGCCCGCCTATCGAATCTACGCCATCCGGCATTTTCCATCCTGGCCAGGGATTCGGTCTTCGCGCTCGTTCGTGGAGGGCTTACGGCAGAGCAGATTGGCCAGACACTCAAAGCCGACCTGGTCCTCACCGGAACCCTACGCGCCTTTTCCTCACAGTTCCGGTTGCGTGCTGAGATGATCCGTGTCGAAGATGGAGTTCAAATGTGGGTCGAGGATCTGCTGGTGGACTACAACCGGCTCGCCGGAGTGGAATCGGAGTTGGTGGAACGATTGGCCTTTCGACTGGCCCCCGTGGTTCCCGGCGAAAGGTTCTCATCCTCGATGCGGGACAATCTCATCCCCCAAATCTCCGCATCCGCAGACGGAGAGGCCGACAAGGATCGCCGCATCCTGCAAAGAGAAGCCTATGACAGTTATCTGCGGGGGCACTATGAGTGGCAAACTCTGCATCGCCATCGAATGCAGGACGGGTTGCAACTCCTGCTACGGGCCATCGAGCTTGATCCCTCGCTGATCTCCGCAAGAGTGGACCTCGCTCACTTGTGCGTCACGCAGTCTCTCTACGGCTATGTGTCTCCTGCCGTTGCGGCTGCCCAGGTTCACCGTGTCGAGGAGTCGATTCCCGACTTGCCAAGCCGCGCCCCAGAGTTCCTTCCCGCGCTCGGCTGGGTCAACTTCCACTTCGACCGCGACCTGCCCACTGCGATCCAGGCCTTCTCCTCCAGTTCGCATTTGCCTCAGGGTCCCTGGATTACGCGCGTTCGGTCGATCTTCACTCTCAGCCGCCACCGCTTTCTTGAAGCCATCGCACTGCTGCGCGCCGCCATTAGGGAAGACCCCTATTCACCCTTGTTGCAAAGCCGCTTGGCCTGGGCGCTCCACCTGAACGGGCAAGCCGCAGAAAGCGTCGACCAGGTCCGAAACGCGCTCAACATCTTTCCAGAGGATGAATTTACCAAATTCTACGGAGCGCTGATCCTCGCCTATAACGGAGAGTCGGCTGACTCCACGCAGCTTGCCGCGGACCTTGCGCAGCGTCTACCATTCTTCGACCCTGCCACCTCCATTCACGCCTTCACTCTGGCGTGCGCTGGACGCAAGGATGAAGCCCGCGCCATCCTCGAGAGGTTGCAATGGCTGAGCCGCGAGCGCTATCTTCTCAACTGCTTCAACACGGCGGTTCATGTCGCGCTGGGCGACCATGATGCGGCAATCGAGGAGCTTCGCGCGGCCAACGAGTCCCGTTGTCCATGGTTCTTCCAGATACTCGCCGACCCGCTCCTGAAGCCGCTCCACGGCCACCCGGAGTTCGAGCGGATGCAATCCATCCTCACCGCCATGGAGGCCGAGGCGCGGCAACAACAAGTGGAAGGCTGAGCCGCAGCTGACTCGAAGATCGACTCATCGCAGCCTGCTCTCCCAAGCCGCGCTCGTGGCCCACCTCACACAACGCCCTTCCCAAACGCTGAAGAATCCTTGATGATGGAATGAAGTCGCTTGAAGCCTGGCCGTGCGCATTGTCTTCGCGTCCGGTCTACTCAATCGCACATCGATGCGAATGGCCGCTGGCGTTGGTCCACTCGGAGTGCTGCCTTCATGTACAAGATTGTCGAAGCCAAGACCGTCGGCCTCAACATCAAGCAATATGTGATTGAGGCGCCGCGCATCGCGCGCAAGCAAAAGCCAGGTCAATTCATCATTCTTCGTCTTCATGAGAAGGGCGAGCGCATCCCGTTGACGATCAAGTCCTCCGATCCGGAGACGGGCACGGTCACCATCGCGGTACAGGCCATCGGCAAGACCACCTCGCTCCTCAATTGCCTCGAAGCGGGCGACTCCATCCTCGACATCGTTGGCCCGCTCGGCCGCCCCTCCGAGATCGAGAACTACGGCACTGCTGTGATTCTTGCCGGCAGCGTCGGCACGGCCATGGCGCTGCCCACAGCCAACGCGCTCAAAGCCGCCGGCAATCACGTAGTCTTCATCGAGGGTGCGCGGAATACGGAAATGGTGGTCTTCGAAGACGAGGTGCGCCAGGCCAGCAGCGAAACCTACATCATGACCGACGACGGCAGCTACGGCGAACACGGACTTGTCACGAAAAAACTCAATGACCTGCTCGCCGCCGGTCGCAAAATCAACTTTGTGCTCGCCGTAGGCCCGGTGCCCATGATGCGAGCCGTGGCGCGAATCACCGCGCCGCTCGACATCAAGACCATGGTCAGCCTGAACTCGATCATGGTCGACGGGACGGGTATGTGCGGCGGCTGCCGCGTGCTCCTCGGCGACCAGAGCAAGTTCGCCTGTGTCGATGGCCCGGAGTTCGACGCCTCACAGGTCAATTTTGAAGTTCTGATGCAGCGCAACACCATGTATCTCGACAAGGAATGCGAATCGCTCAAGAGCTTCAACGAGAACAAGGAGGAGGAAGTAGCCGAACTGCGAGCGCAAATTGCGGCGGGTGAAACTCACTATGTCTGAGAAAAACACTCTTCCCTTGAAGGACCGCATGAAGATCCTGCGCACGCAAATGCCGGAGCTCGACCCACAGGTGCGGAGCCGCAACTTCGAGGAGGTCAACCAGGGCCTCAAAGTAATCGATGCTATCACTGAGGCTTCGCGCTGCCTTGAATGCGCCAAGCCTGGCTGCGTCTTCGATTGCCCTGTGGGCGTGAAGATCAAGGATATTGTGGCCTTGATCTATGCAGGCGACTATCTCGCCGCGGCGGCAAAGCTCCGCGAAGACAATGCACTGCCCGCCATCACGGGCCGCGTCTGCCCGCAAGAGAGCCAATGCGAGGGCGGATGCATCCTGGGCAAGAAAGGCGCGCCTCTCGCCATTGGTAACCTCGAACGCTTTGTCGCCGACTACGAACGCGAGAGCGGCCAACTCGGCCTGCCCGCCAATGCGTCCGCGACAGGCAAGAGTGTGGCTATCGTCGGCAGCGGCCCGGCCGGCTTGAGCGCCGCCGGAGACCTCATTCAAAAGGGCCATCGCGTCCGCGTCTTCGAGGCGTTGCACGAGTTGGGCGGCGTGCTCGTCTATGGCATTCCCGAGTTTCGTCTGCCTAAGTCCATTGTGAAAGGCGAGGTCGATAATCTCCGCCGCATGGGTGTCGAATTCGAGACCAATGTTGTAGTCGGCAAGAGCGTCACCATCGACGAATTGATGGAGGAAGAGCATTACGATGCGATCTTCGTGGCTACCGGCGCGGGATTGCCGGTCTTCCTCGGCGTACCCGGTGAGCACCTCAACGGCGTCTATTCGGCCAATGAATTCCTCACACGCATCAACCTTATGCGCGCCTACAACGCCGATGAATATGACCAGCCGGTTTACGACTGTCGCGGCCGCGACGTGATCGTAGTCGGCGGGGGCAACACGGCCATGGACGCAGTGCGCACGGCTCGTCGGCTCGGCGCACGATCTGCAACGCTCGTCTATCGCCGGTCGGAGGCTGAGATGCCTGCACGCGCCGAAGAGGTCAAGCACGCCCGCGAAGAGGGCGTCGAATTTCGCATGTTGACCGCCCCCGTCGCCTTCCTCGGCGATGAGCGAGGTTGGCTGACCGGTGCGCGTTGCGTGAAAATGGAACTGAGCGAGCCGGACGAGAGCGGCCGACGACGACCAGTCGAAATCAAGGGCTCCGAATTTGACTTGCTCGCAAATGTGGCCATCATTGGCGTCGGCACCACCGCCAATCCGCTGATCCAGAGCACCACGCCGGACCTCGCGACCAACAAGCGCAACTACATCGTTGCCGATCCAGAATCGATGCGCACCAGCAAGGTCGGCGTCTTCGCCGGCGGCGACATCGTCACCGGCGGGGCAACAGTGATTCTGGCCATGGGCGCTGGCCGCCGAGCCGCCCGCTCCATCCACGACTACCTGACCAGCGGCGTCTGGTAAGAGCCCTCAACCACAGAGGATGCCGACTTTCGCGCGTGCTTCGCTTGGTACTCCCGAAGCGCTTCAGGGGCTGTTCCGCCGCTCCGACCGCTTGGATCGCTTCGAGACCGTCCCGTGCGCTTCTGATTGGCCGCCATTGCTGTTTGTGGATACGCGATTCGGGCTTCTTACCGCTTGTTTCCTGCGAACAAAAAAATCGGCGGCAAGAGGATTGCCTCCTGCCGCCACCGGTCATGCCTTCAACCGTATTCTCTCTGCTAGAAACTTGCGCTTCAAATCGTCATCCTACTGCACGTCTCCGCTTCCTAATGCAGGAGGCTCTGGTGCAGCCGGCGGCGCATCCGAGCCCATGCCCGGCGGAGGAGCCGGTGGAGGCGCCATCGGACGATGGCGTTGACCGCCCGGTCCCTGGCCGTCGTGTCCAGGACGTTCAAATCCCGGTCCGCCGCGCTCTTGCCCATGATTGGCGCGGAAAGCCTGCACCTGTTTCCACTGATCCGGCGTCAGCTTGTTGCGAATGGCCAGCAGGAAGCGTGCATTTGCCTTTTCAAGCTCAGCCCTGGACTGGGCCACCTTGTCGATCTGAGCAAGAATCTTCGCCTCGTTCGGTTGATCGGCGCCCACCAGCGGCTCCATCTCCAGTTCGGCCTTCTCCACGTTGGCGCGCAGGTCAATCAGCTTCTCGCGATGCTCCAGCAAGATGCCGTCAAAGGCCTTGCGCTGGTCATCGGTGAGCTTCAACCGCTCCACGATCTTTGGATTATTCCACCAGCGCCCCGGAATGCCCTGCACACCCAGGGCTCTCTCCATCGGAGGCCGATGTTCGCCAAATCCCGGCGCCGGTCCCATGCCCATTCCCATGCCGCCAGGCCCCTGGGCCAATGCCGTGCCTGCCAGCAAAGTCCCGGCAACCGCCAATTCCAACAGTACCCTTCCAAATTCTTTCATCGACTTCTCCTCTCCCTCTCATTGCCGAGGGTGTATACCCGTTTTTCAACTAATTCTCTTACTGGTTTTCATCCTCGACCATCAGTCGGGCCAGTGGCTCCATGGCCGTCGGTACTTCCCGCGATACATCCCTGTCCACCTTGGCCAGCAAATCCTCTTCCTCCGACTGGGCCTGACGACTTCGCTCTTCGGCCAGCAGCTTCTGCTGGTCGGCGATCCGAGCCTGGGTAACCTTCATTTCATTCAGATGATGTTTGTAAAAGACCCCTCCGGAGACGCTGCCCGCCACCAGAACGCAGCCCAGAGCCCAGCCCGCCGCAAACCGCCAAATCCTGCGTCGCGCAGGCTCAACCGCCGTCCGCGGGCGGATGAATGCAGCCTCACTCCAGGCATGAACGCTCAGGCGAAAGTCTTGGAGCGCCTCATCCAGCTCGCCCGGCTCGTCCGTGAACTTGCTGACTCCTCTAACCTCGCTAACTCCGCTCTCTGCCCCAACCTCGCCTTTGAAGCTCATCGCCGTCCCCCAAGTTTCTCGCGCACTTTCACCAACGCCCGCGAGAGGTGCGCCTTTACTGTGCCCTCATTGAGCCCGGTGCTTCGCGCAATCTCGCTCAACTCCATCTCTTCGACGTACCGCAACAGAAACACAGTGCGCTGGCGCTCGCTTAACCCCTCAACCGCCCGGCCCACCTGGCGCACCCTCTCCTTTGCCAGCAACTGCTCCTCAGCGGATCGTTCACCGCTAGGCAGCCACTCGCTGGCCTCGTCCAAATTCACCGCATGAGTCTGGGTCTGCCGCCAGAACTGCAACCGCCGGTTCCGCCAGTGATCCTTTTGCAGGTTGATGGCGATCCGCATCAGCCAGGTCATCGCGCTGGACTCGCCGCGGAAGCTCCCCCAGTTCCGGTGCGCCTTCAGGAAACACTCCTGAGTCAGCGTCTCAGACAGATCCGGGTCGCGCGTCGACGAAAGCAGAAACCGGAAGATCTGCGGGCGGTGCCTGGTGACGACAGCCGAGAAATCTTCGGCGGCAATTTCATTTGCCGTTTCCATTGTGATCGCGTCCAATGCTGTGCCGGCTGCCATCACACAGGTAGACGCCTGCACAGGCTGCAAGTTTACAGCCTCGTCAGCAATTCTCAACCAGGTAATCTGCAGGTGAAAACAGATCGCTTCACGCTCAGGACCTCACTGTGCAATAGCCGGCCCCGGCGCGTTTGCTCCCGTTCCCGGCGATGTCGGCAGGGGCGCCGGCGCTGGAGCCACCCGAACCGGGTCGTTCTTCCCATGCTCCGGATCGTACTGGTGTTTCTCCATCCAAGACTTGAAATTCGCCGCAGGCTCCTCATCCAGCCCGCCATTGCTTCGATAGTAGGCGGTATCTTTCATCTCTACTTTCAGCTCGCAGGCGTCGTACGCCCCCGGCTTGCCGAACTGAGGCAGCAGAATCTCCAGCGACTGATTCGGTTTCTTCCATCGTGCGGGATAGGTCTCGAAGCCAGCGGAGCCCCTGATCCGCTCTCCGCAGCGATAGCTGAAGTCGAAGCCACGCGGCTGGCTGTTCTCATAGAGATTCGCCCGGCCCTCTCCGTCCACCAAATCCAGGGCTCTACCCGGGCCAGAGTAGTGGGAATGGGAATTGAATTGAAAGATATGAACCCTTAGTGGAAAATCGACTGCACTATGCCCGCCAGCCAGCGCTGCAGTTGAAAAGAGAAGAGAGCCGACGAGCCCACCGAGCAGGCTTACGAGAACGCGCCCCATGGTGAACACCCCCGAACAATTGATTTGGAAAAATCACGTCCATCGTAATCCAAGACCCGCCGCGTCGCAACGTTGCAGCCTGGTTCGATGATGAGAATTCACACTTTTAGTGATTGCCTCCAGGAGGCAACATTGCCCTCGCTGAAGGGGCAAAGATGGAAGAAGAACCCGCAATTGCAATGCTACCACTTTCAGTATGTTGATCCGTTTCTACATAGATCATATCCCGTTTACTGAATTTTCTTAATCATCTTCCTGAGCGCTGGATGACCTTTCCGCTAGCGTCCCGTCCATATCCCATGTATTCTCAACTGATTGCCCCTTAGTGGTTTCGTAACATTCGTCTCGCTGGTTCTTGGCAAGTGACGTGCTAAACAAAAAGCGACAGAGTGTTCCCCTCATGGAGAGAAGTGTCCTGAACCGTCTACAGGCGCCGTTCCTAGCCGTGGCTACGGCTGGATTGGTGTTTCTTGCGGTAATGAACTTCCTTGAGGAGCGCCACGCCCAGCAACCCGACGACGGCGTCTGGTGGCGAGAGGCAGCCGACGGCAGCGGCCTGATCGCCGACAAGGTGCTTCCGGGCAGCCCGGGAGCGCACGCAGGCATCAAAGTACACGATCTGCTGAACGGAGTGAGTGTACTGCCAAAGGAAGCGGTGGAAACGGGCCTGCGCACTGGAATCCAGTCGCCGGAGCCGTTCGGTGGAGTTAAGGAACTCCCGCAGGAGGCGGACCAGCACGCCTCCACGGAACCACTCTCGTTGCCCACTGGGATCAGGCCCGCCCCAATCTACGCGCCGGTCGTGCGCGCGGCGGATCTCGAACGCGCGCTCTACCGTACCGGCAGCTACTTCCGGATCGACTACAGGATCCTGCGCAACGGCAGTGCGCTGGCCAGGACGATCGAAGTCATTCCCGAGCCCATGGACCGGAGTCTCGAACTGGGCCAGCGGCTGATTGGTCTGATCTATCTGGCCATCGGCATTTACGTGCTCTTCCGTCGCTGGTCGGCTCCTCGCGCCACCCACTTTTATCTTTTCTGCCTGGTGTCGTTTGCTCTCTACGCGCTCAAGTACACCGGCGCAATGGACGCCACCGGCCATTGGGACAGACTTGACCAGGCGGTCTTCTGGCTGAACGTGCTGGCCGAGTCGCTACAGCCTGCCCTGTTCCTGCACTTCGCTCTCAGCTTTCCCGAGGAGCGGTTCAAGAAACTGGGCCGAGTGTGGTTGTTGCCGCTGATCTATGCACCAGGAGCACTGCTGTTCGGCACATGGCTTTGGGCCTTCAAGTTCTGGGAGCCCACGGGATTGCTCAAGCACCATCTGGACCAGGCCGGCACCGGCTATGACGCTCTGTTCTATGTCATCGCCGCCTATCTTTTCCTGCGCAGCTACAGACATGCCGACACCCCCCTGTTGCGCCAGCAATTGAAGTGGCTTACCAGGGGCGCTCTCTTTGCGGTGATTCCGTTTACGATCTGTTATGCCATTCCCTTTCTCCTGGACTGGCAACCCTACAGTTGGCTCACCAATTTGGCCAACCTTTCCATCGTCGTTCTGCCGCTCACCTTTAGTTGGGCCATCGTTCGCTACCGGCTGATGGACACCGACCTGATCTTCAAGCGCGGCATGGCGTACACACTGGCCACCGGGCTGATCTTGGCCGGCTACTTCCTCGCGATCGCCGCGGCAGCCGCGCTGGCTCACAATCAGTTGCCTGGATCGGTCCGGAACTGGGGCGAAGGCATCGCCATCGTGCTCGTAGCCGCCTTCTTTGAACCGCTGAAGCGCCGAATTCAGGGCTGGGTTGACAGGGCCTTTGACCGCCATCGCTACGACTACCGCAAGGCGCTGGTCGAGTTCGGCCGCGGCCTCAGCTCGGAGACTGATTTAAACGCCTTGTTGGAATCGATCGTCGAGCAGTTGCCCAACACGCTGCTGGTGGCTCGCGTGGCCGTCTTCCTGGTCCAGGAGCATGGACGCCTTCGTCTGGCCGCCTCGCACGGCCTGCCTGCGGAAGCCAGGACGGCGCAGGACCGCATTGGAGCCGGCGGCATCGGTTTGGGCGCAGTCGGACCCGGCAAGCTCGATCTTGGCTTCCTGGACTTCGACCACGCCAAGGATCACTCGCACATCTTCCTTGAGAACGCTCAAGCTGCCCTCCATCTGCCGCCAGCCCAGCAGCGCACCGCCGCGCTTCTCGACCTCAATTACTATCTGCCCTGCCGCGTAGCTGCCGGCCAGATCCAGGGCGGCGAGGCCACTCCGCGTGGTCCCGAAACGACGCGCACCATCGCCGTGATCGGCCTGGGCCGCACCATTGGCGGCGACTTCCTCTCCAGCGAGGACGTCGAGTTGCTTGAATCCCTGGCCAGCTACATCGGCATCGCCCTTCAGAACGCCAGCCTCTATTCGCGGCTGGAAGAAAAGATCGGCGAGTTCGAACGGCTAAAGGAGTTCAACGAAAACATCGTCGAGTCGATCAACGTCGGCATTCTGGCTCTCGATCTCGACGATCGCATCGAAAGCTGGAACGCCCAGATGGAGGCAATGTACGCCCTCAGCCGCGCCGAAGCCATCGGCCAGGAGTTGCGCTCGGTCTTTCCCGCAGAGTTCATCGAGGCTCTGGAGGCCTTCCGCAACGAGTCCGGCGTTCATCATCTCTACAAGTTTCCGCTCACCACACGAGCCGGCGAGCAGCGCACCGCCAACATTGCAGTCGCTCCGCTACTTTCGCGCGATTTCGTCTCTGTCGGCCGCATCATCCTGGTTGACGACATCACCGAGAGGGTCTCGCTAGAGATGCAACTGGCGCAGTCTGACAAGCTCAGCTCGATCGGCCTGCTGGCCGCAGGCGTTGCCCACGAGATCAACACGCCGCTTGCCGTGATCTCCTCGTATGCGCAGATGCTCTCAAAGCAGCTCAAGGGCGACGCCCGTCTCAGCCCGGTCCTCGACAAGATCACCCAGCAGAGCTTCCGCGCCGCCGAGATCGCCAATGGCCTCTTGAATTTCTCGCGCACGTCGACGACCGAATTCCGCGAGACCAATCTCAACCAGGTGATTCGGGACACGCTCTCGCTGCTGGAGCACCAGTTCAAGACCGCGAAGATCGTTGTCGACCTCGAATTGGCCGATTCGCTGCCGCTGATTCACGGCAACCCCGGCAAATTGCAGCAAGTTTTTCTCAATCTGCTGCTCAAC
Source organism: uncultured Occallatibacter sp. (assembly GCA_964525655.1). Classification (GTDB taxonomy): domain Bacteria; phylum Acidobacteriota; class Terriglobia; order Terriglobales; family Acidobacteriaceae; genus Telmatobacter. The sequence goes on along the minus strand of CAZGHZ010000006.1, from coordinate 37,256 downwards.
GCCAAGGAGGCCATGCCCGAGGGTGGCAGGTTGCGAGTGGCCACTCAAATCGACGCATTGAACGGGCACGCCGGCCATGTCTCGGCTCTGGTCGCCGACTCCGGCTCAGGCATCGCACCCGAGCACCTCAAGCGCATCTACGATCCGTTTTTCACCACCAAGACGGTGGCCAAACCAGGCGACCGCCGCGGAACCGGCCTGGGGCTTTCCGTCTCCTACGGAATCATCCAGGAGCACGCCGGAAAAATTCATGTCGAGAGCGCGGTCGGCGCCGGCACAACCTTCCATCTCGAGTTTCCCCTGCTGAGGAATTCCGTCCATGCCTGAGGTCGAACTTCCCTTGAACCCGCTCACAACCGCCGCCGGCAGCCCCGGCTTCGCCAGCGGCCTGGCCAGCATTCTAATCATCGACGACGAAGCCGCCATTCGCGAGTCCCTCGAAGTACTGCTCACCCTCGAGGGGTACTCGGTTCGTATGGCGCCCGATGGCGTCGAAGGACTGCGGGCTCTCGATCTTGAGAACTTCGACCTGCTGCTGCTCGACCTGAACCTGCCCGGCCAGAGCGGCCTCGAACTGCTGCCGCAGATCAAGGAACGCCAACCCGAGTTGCCGGTCATTATGATCACCGCCTATGGCACCGTCGACAACGTCGTCGAGGCCATCCGCGCCGGCGCGGAGAACTTCGTCCAAAAGCCCTGGGACAACGAGAAGCTCCTGGCAGACATCCGCTCCGCCGTGGCCCGCCATCGCGCCGAAGAGGAGGTGCTGCAGCTCAAGCGCACTCTCAAGCAGCGTTACAACTTCTCCAACATCGTGGGCAAGAGCGAGATCATGCTCAAGGTCTTCGACCTGGTCGCGCAGGTCGCTCCGAGCCGGTCGACAGTTCTGATTCAGGGCGAGAGCGGCACCGGCAAGGAGATGATCGCCAAGGCCATCCACGCCAACTCGCCGCGTCGCGACAAACCCTTCGTCCCCATCAACACCGGCGCGATGCCCAGCGAGTTACTTGAGTCCACTCTCTTCGGCCACGTTAAGGGAGCATTCACTTCCGCCGTCGCGTCCAAAAAGGGCCTTTTTGAAGTCGCCAATGGCGGCACGCTCTTCATGGACGAGATCGCCACCATGGGGATGGATACGCAGTCGAAGATTCTGCGCGTGCTCCAGGACCGCCGCTTCATGCACCTGGGCGGCATCTCTGAAATTCAAGTAGACGTGCGCATCATCGCCGCCACCAACATCGATCTTCGGCAGGCCGTACGCGACGGCCGCTTCCGCGAAGATCTCTTCTACCGCCTCAACGTGATCTGCATCGACCTGCCGCCACTGCGCGCCCGCCGCGAAGACATTCCTCTGCTGGCCAGCCACTTCCTCGAGTACTACGCAAACGAGAACGGCCTCGCCTCGCGCAAGCTCTCCGCCGACGCCCTGCGCGCCCTGGTCGACTACGAGTGGCCCGGCAATGTTCGCGAACTCGAAAACTCAATCGAACGCGGCGTCGTCCTTTCCTCGGGGCCGGTCATCGGCTCCGATCTGCTGCCCGGCCACATCACTGGCCGCAGCTTCCAGGACGCTCTGCTCCAGCACAACCCCAACGCTTCGCTCTTCGACATCCTCGAAGACATCGAGCGCCGCATCATCATCGAAAAGCTCGAGCGCTCCAACTGGAACCAGACCGACGCCGCCGAGCAGTTCCGCATCCCCCTCTCCACTCTCAACCAGAAGATCAAGCGCCTCAATATCGAGATCCGCAAAAAGGGAAGAGAGTAAGCAGAGCAGAGGTCAGCCGTCCGAAACCTCGTTAACGCGATCCTGCATCAACCGTGGATCACTCCAACCGACATCGGCGTTTTTCCGTTACCGATCCGTTTGTCGCTCTCAAAGGACGGTTAATCAGCGCGTCGTGCTGTACTCGTCTGTTGATGACTGAATGCCATTTGTCCGAGAAGGCGGCTTCGCTAAGACGGATTACCTGCAACGAATTGCGTCGATCGCCACGCAAGGATAACCAGCATGAGAATCGTCTCCGTTGCAACCCCTGCGGCCAACACGTTCCACCCCAGATAGTGGTGCATGCCCCAGATTGCTGCGCATGAGACGCCTCCGGTCAACGCCATCGCCATTCCGTATCCTTAGATCGATTTGCGCGGTGGGACATAAGGCGGGCCAGCCTCTAACCGGCACTGCGGAGGCTGATCATTCCAAGGATTGGCCGCAACAGCCGATGTTACTCCGATTGACGAACATCTCGGAATTCAAGCTGTCGGGTGCGCAAAACGAAACTGGCAGGAACTCGTTCTGAGAAGCACTGATTGGACAGGTTACCGTCTTGAAGTGCCTGATGTGTGTGACAGAGTGTTTGTTTGAGTGGCGGAACGGATCAGGCTATTCGAGGTGGACCATATCTGCGGGCAGATCAATATCGATTTCGCCACCAGGAAACGGCAGCGCAACCAAAGGGCACGGTGGCCGCATCAATAGAATGCGCGCGCCCTTGTCGCCACACAGCGCACGCAGTTCTGCAAAGGCCTCGCGGGGAAACACAGCGGGGATGCCAAGAACGCCTTGGTAAGCTGAGGCCACAATCGCGGGCGTTGCCTGCGCATAAAACACCTCGAGCATCGCGCGCAGGTGCCCGGCCGAAAGACGCGGCTGGTCGCAAGCGACAATCAAGACACCAGGAGTCTGCGAGGCGCTCTCCTCAAGCGCGGCAAGGCCGGTTTGAATAGAGGTCGAGATCCCCTGGTCCCAGGCGCTGTTGATAACGGGAGTGAAATCGCTCAATCGAACCGCCTCGCGAATCAGTTCGTTATGGGCTCCGAGCACCGCGATCACTGGAACTGCGCCGCCCTCGTGGGCAAGTCGGATGGCGCGCTCAATCATCGTTTCGCCGCCGTGCATGAGCAACTGTTTGGGCCGGCCCAGGCGGCGGCTGGCACCGGCGGCAAGAACAATGGCAGCGACAGTCATCGGCTCCAGTGTATCCGGAAGCCCTTGACCTGGATCGCATTCTCAAACCGAAGAAAAGCCAATTAGCGCAAATCCCCTCCTCCTCGATATGTGAGGTTTGAGCGAGAATGATTCTATGAAGGATCTCCAGCGCATCCTCGAGTTGTGGCGTGCATTGGAAGCTGATGGGGCGGACTACGTTCTAGCCACGGTCATCGCCGTTGAGGGTTCCAGCTATCGCAAGCCGGGCTCCTGCATGCTGCTGGCCCAAGACGGCCGCCGTGCGGGCACTGTGAGTGGCGGCTGCCTTGAAGCAGAGGTTGCCCGCCGCGCCTGGTGGCACACCGCCAATGGCCCATCCGTGCAGCGCTACTCCACTGTTGAAGAGGACGGCGACCGCCCCTACGGTTCCGGTTGTGGCGGCGTGGTCTGGCTGCTGCTGGAGCACAGCTCAAATGCAGCTACGCTGCTGAAAGCGCTGGAGCAAGCGTTTCGGCGACGCGTTCCGATAGCCGTGGCGACCATTCTGGAGGGCGAGCGGTTGGGTCGGCGCGCAGTGGCGGGCCTGGGTTCTGCGCAGAAGGTCAACGCTTCGCTCCAGGAAGCTGATCCGCTTCAGAGCCTTGCAGATGTGGCGTTGGCAGGAAGAAATTCAGCGGAATGCAAGCTCTCAATTGGTGGAACCGAAGCACGCATTTGGACCGACTTCCGTCCGGCTCGGCCCGGCCTGTGGATCTTCGGAGCAGGCGACGATGCCCAGCCGCTGCTCGAGTTCGGAAAAGCACTGGGCTGGTACGTGACCGTTGCCGACGGGCGATCTCAACTCGCCAACCGCGAACGTTTCGCTTCGGCTGATGAGATTCAACTCCTGCCGGTTCAAGAAATGCCTGCGATCCAATCCGCCGAAGGGGCATCGGCGCTTGCAAATCTACGCTCGCAAGACGCCGCCGTGGTGATGACCCACAGCTTTGAGCAGGACTCGCGAGCCCTGGCCTCACTGCTGGCGCTCGATGCTGGGCCTGCATACATTGGGGTGCTTGGCCCACAGCGGCGCACACGGGAGCTGCTTGCGGAAGCGGCACACCTGTTCAGCCTGACGGGAAGTTCCACATCCTCGATCGGTGACACGGTGGAGCGCTGGATGACCAAGATTCACGCCCCCACAGGCCTCGACCTGGGCGCGGAATCGCCGGAGACCATCGCACTCTCAATCGTTACAGAGATCCAGAAGTTTCTTACCGGAGCCACCGCACTGCCACTCAGCAATTTGCGCGGCGCCGCACCGGCGATCTCCCGTAAAGCCAGTCTCAAGCCCAACTGAAGCCGCTCTGCCTGAGTGGAAGCGTGCGAATTCTCTTGCCCGTAGCGGCAAAGATGGCATTGGTTACCGCCGGCAAAATCGGCGGCAGCGTTGGCTCACCGAGGCCAGTCGGAGCGTAATCGGTCTTGCGCCAATAGACCTCAATCTTCGGCACTTGCCTCATGCGCATCAAGGGGTGGTTATGGAAGTTCGACTGCTGGATCGTGCCATCCTGCAGCGTGATCTCCTGCGCCAGATGGCCCATGCCCTCCATGATGCCCCCCTGCGCCATGCTCTCTGCCGCTGCCGGATTGATGATCTGGCTGCCGACATCGCCGGCCGCCCAGACATGATGCACCGTTACTTTGTTCAGCGCGTCGACGCTCACGTCGGCAACTTCAGCGAAGTAACCCGAGTGGCAAAACCATGCGGCAATGCCCATTCCGCGGCCCGGTTGTTTAGTCTTCTGGGCCCAACCTGACTTTTCCGCGACTAACTGAAGCACGCCCTTGAACCGCTCAGGGATGAGAACGTCCTGTCCCGACGGCTCGTGATCGTTTACGGGATCGTGCTCGCCCGAGGACCAGGAGGCCTGCTTGTTGCCGAGCAGATCGAGCTGGAAGTCGAGCGGATCGCGGCCGGCAGCAACAGCCAGCTCATCCAGAAAGGACTGTGCCACCCAGCAATGTGCGTTGTCGCCGGGGGCGCGGAGCGCTCCGGTGCGCAACATGAGCGGCTGCCTCGAGGTGTAAAGCGCGTAAGCCGGTGGAAAGCCTGCAGGAAACGTGTCCTGCCCGATGCCGCCGCCGGAGGCCGCATTCTTTTCATCGCCATAGGTAATGAAATGATGCTGCCAGGCAGTGAGCTTGCCCTGTGCATCGAGTCCGCCTTTCAGGCCTACCGCTGCGCCGGGGCGGAAGGGATCGTGTGCAATATCATCTTCGCGCGACCAGAGCAACTTGATGGGCGCGTCAATCTGCTTGGCGGTCTGTTTTGCAATCCAGGCGGCCTCGACCAGGTAGTCGTTCTGCAGGCGCCGGCCAAAGCTCCCACCTGAGCGCACCATGTGAGTGGTGATGTCGCTCTCCTGAATGCCGAGAGTCTTGGCAACCAGAGTGAGGCCATTGCCGGGCAGCGTACTGGTGGACCACATCTCCAATTTGCCGTCTTTCCAATGCGCGGTGGCGCCCTGTGGCTCCAATGTGACATGGGCAATGAACGGGTACTCATAAGTTGCCTCGACCACCTTGGCCGACGACTTGAGCGCGGAGTCCATGTCGCCATACTTTCGCAGCAGAATTGCGGGCGGAGCCTTCAGAAGTTCCTCTGCGCGCTTTCTGAAGCCCTCGGTGCTCTGGGTTGCGGCGGGGCCAAGATCCCAGTCAACCTTGAGCTGTTTGCGGGCCTGCTGCGCCTGCCACCAGGTGTCGGCCACGATCGCGATGCCCGGCTCCATGCCCGGCTCCCACGGCGTCAAGGCGGCGGGTGTGATGCCGCCATCGATGACCAACACCAGACGCACACCCGGCTGCGCTTTGATCGTATCGATATTTGCGCTCTTCACTTTGCCGGCATAGACAGGGGCCTTTTCAATCGCTGCGTACAACATCCCCGGTACTTCCACATCGATGCCGAAGAGCGGTTTGCCGGTGACAATCGAATGGGTGTCAACGCCCCGCTGGGAATGGCCGATGATGCTGTAATCCTTGGGGTCTTTGAGCTTGACACTGCTAAGTGCCGGTGCGGGCAGCGCGGCGGCTCTAGTGGCAAGTTCCCCGTAACCTGCGGAGCGCCTTGAGGCAGAGTGAAGCACCCGGCCGGATTGCGTAGTACATTCTTCCGCAGGCGTACCCCATGCCTGTGCGGCGGCAACGATCAGCAACTGGCGTCCGGCTGCGCCGACACGGCGCATCGGCTCCCAGCCCTGGGGTGTATTGTGAGAGCCTCCGGAAAACTGGCGGCCATAGATCTTTTCGTTCAGGTCGGCCTGCTCGACGCGAACATCCTTCCATTCGACATCCAATTCTTCGGCAATCAGCATGGGCAGCATGTTGCGCATGCCCTGGCCAGACTCTGAGGCACGCGCCATGATGGTCACCACGCCATCCGGAGCGATGTGGATGAATGCCTGGGGCGTGAGGTCTGGCGGTGTTCCCTGCCCTTGAGCAGCGGTGAGCGGCGAGCGATAAAGTTCCAAGGCAAGGCCGCCGCCGGCAAGGGCCGTCAACTGCAGAAACGATCTGCGATTCATGTGCATCGCGTGGCCCTCCTTCACTTGGTGCGGGCAGGGACGCCCGCTTCGGCTGCTTCGTGAATGGCTTGACGAATACGCGTGTAGGTCCCGCAGCGGCAAAGGTTGCCGCTCATGGCCGCATCGATATCCGCGTCGGTGGGATGAGGCGTGTGCGCCAGAAGGGCGGCAGCAGTCATGATCTGCCCTGCCTGGCAGTAGCCGCACTGCGGCACATCCAGCGTCTCCCAGGCAACCTGGACCGGGTGCAGGCCATCCGGCGAAAGCCCTTCAATGGTGGTGACCGGATCGCTGCCGACCGAGCCCACAGTCGTCATGCAAGAGCGCACCGCATGACCGCCTACCAGCACTGTGCAGGCGCCGCAAAGGCCAATCCCGCAGCCGTATTTGGCGCCTTTCAGGTTTAGTATGTCGCGCAGCACCCACAAGAGGGGCGTATCCGGCGGCACGTCGACCGTCGCGGCAACGCTGTTCACATTCAGTTTGATAGGCATATGTTCACTCCACAATCCGGCCAGGGGAAGAGGATCGGCGACGAACACAGGCTTGCGATTGGAGTGTATCAAATCTCCGGTCCTAGATTCCACCTTGAAGAATGCCGATCGGAAATCTAGGCGGCAATGAGATATGAGCTGCGATATCCGTCTTGAACTCGAATACTTCACGAACATCGAAATCGTAGGCAACGAACCGCGCTATGGCGACAAGTGCAAAGACTCCTGACTCGACTCATTGGCGATAAGTTCTCTGACCGACATCCGTTTCAGCCGTCAATCGTCGGAACAAATCAGGATACCAGCGGACGAATATCGAGTTCTCATATCGGTGACGTCAAACGTCAAAGTGTGCGATAGACCGAGTTGGCGATCTGGATCATGCTGATTGCCGCGGCAATTGGGGGCCGTATCGATGACAAAGAGCAAGATGAATCTAAAACAGCCGCAGAAATCGATTCTGAAGCTCCCCGACCCTGAGCAATCGAAGTCCGCCGTCCTGAACAGCCTGTCGTCGCCAAGTTCGCAACGAACCTACGATCATGCGATCCAGGAATTCATCGAATAGTATTGTTCGGAACGAAGGCTCGCCTTCCACAAGACTGTGTTCACGCGCTACCGAATAACCCTGGAACAGCGTGCACGTTTGTTCAGCCACGATCAACCTGCCGCTCGCTGCAGAGCGGCGGGCGGCGTACGAGTCGGCAGATTGTGAATTGCTCAGTGCTGACATGGCGGCGGTGCTTGCCGTGTGAAAGGGGCGAGCGCTTGGCTTGTTTGGCAGAACCGTCTGTGTCAACCCGGTATTGCTCAAGTCGAATCACCTATTGCGGCGTGGTTTGAATGTATGCATCCACGCGCAGTCCCACGGGCAGATGCACGCCGGGATCGAGCTGCACCAGGGTTTCGATGATCTTGGTGTCAACCTTTTCCTTCGGCTCGTCGGTCAGGACGTTTTTGTGTCCGAGCTGACGCGCGACGCGGATGATGCGGCCCCAGAACTTCTGATCCGGATAGGCAGCGGCGACGCAGTAGACGCGCTGTCCGTTGGCGACGCGACTGACGTCGGTCTCATCCACATCGACGCGGACTCGGAGGCCAGCCACGTCACCCATGGTGAAGACTGGGTCCGGAGTGACGCTGGAGTTGGTGATGCTTTCGCCGGTACGGTGGTGCTTGCGGAGGATGGTGCCGTCGAACGGCGCGCGGAGAAATGTCTTCTGGTAGATGGCCTCGTTGCCGTCGAGCTGGGCCCGCGCAAATTCGAGTTGGGCCTTGGCGGAGGCAATGTCTTCGTCGCGCTGGCGGTCGTCGATCAAGTGGAACTGCTGCTTGGAGGCTTCGAACTGGTCTTCGGCGACTTTGAAATCCCGTCCGGCGTGGTCGAAATCTTCCTTGGAGATCACGCCTGCGTCGAAGAGCTTCTGACGACGCTCGAAGTCGCTGCGCGCATTGGCCTCGACGGTTTCAGCCTGCTGCATGGAGGCGAACGATTGCTTGCGCTCCTGCGGACGCGAGCCGTTGAGAACTTTGTCGTAGGCGGCCTGAGCCTGATGAACCTGGGCGCGGCTGGCCTCTACCTGGGCGAGGTAGTCGTCGTTGACAAGCACGGCGAGGACCTGGCCTTTCTTAACTTGGTCGCCTTCCTCTGCGAGAACCTGCTTGAGCTTGCCGGCGATCTCAGAGCCAACCTTGACGTCTTCCGAATCCGGCTCGATGAGGCCTGGACCGGCGACTACGGTCTTGTTAATGAGGGGCTGCGAAGCCGCAGAGGCAGCGGCGGATTTGTCGTTGCCCGAGGAGTGGAGGGCAAGCGTCCCGAGAGCAAGGGCAGCAACGAGTGCCGTTGCTATGATCCAGTGGGTCCGGGTGAGCTTGAGCGAAACTGCCATGGGAGGGCTCCAGTTCATGTTGCGCGCCATCAGGCTGCGTTGGCGATGCGGCCGTCTTCGAGACGCACGATGCGGTCGGCGTAGTCGATGAGGCGGTTGTCATGGGTGACGATGACGACGGCGCGGTCTTCGTGGTGAGCAAGTTTGGCCATCATCTCGACGATGGTCTTTCCGGTGTGTGAGTCGAGCGCCGCGGTGGGCTCATCGGCGAGGATGACCTCAGGCGAACCAGCAACAGCGCGGGCAATCGCGACGCGCTGCTTTTGCCCGCCGCTGATGTCGGCGGGAAATGCGTTGTATTTTTCCGCGAGACCGACGAGGGTGAGAAGGCGCAGGGCTTCGTCTTTCGCTTCGGAGCCTTTGACTCCCTTGAGGCCGAGACTGAGTTCGACGTTCTCGCCGGCGCTGAGCGTGGGAAACAGGTTGAAGCCCTGAAAGACGAAGCCGATGTGGCGGAGCCGGACTGCGGGCAGATCGGCTTCACGTAGCGACGTGACGTCTTTGCCGCCCAGCAGAACCTGGCCGGAGGTGGGACGAAGAATGCAGCCCATTATGGAGAGCAGGGTGGTCTTGCCGCTGCCCGATGGCCCCATCAGTAGCGTGACTTCGCCGCGGTTGACGGTCAGATCGACGCCGTCGAGGGCGAGGGTTTTGGTCGAGCCTTCGTCGTAGTTCTTGGTTACGCCGCGAATTGTGATTGCGTCTGACAAATGAGAGCCTCGGGAGGTCAAGCATTCAACCTTTAAAGACAATGGCTGGATCGAGCGAGAGAATCTTCTTTACGGAAACGACGGCGGCCGAAGTGCACATCGCAAGAGTGAGGAAGAAGAGGCCGACGGCGGTTTGCCAGGAGAGCAGGATGTTGGCGCCGCCCTTGGAGGCGCCGTGGACGACAAACAGGCTGACGGCCATACCGATGATGTAGCCTATCGTCGCTGCAATCACCGCCTGTTGCATAATCACGCCGAGCACATAGCTGTTCGGCGCGCCCATGGCCTTCAGAGTGCCGTATTCGCGGATGTGGTCCATGGTGGTCGCGTAGATCGTCTGCGCGACGACGGCAATGCCGACAATCAGGCCCAGGGCGGCTGCCATGAGGACAGCGATGCCCGCGCCAGTCGTGAACATCCAATAGTGGCGTGTGCTGGCGCTGAACTCGGCTGTATCAAAGACGGCGTTGTCAGGCAACCGGCGCTGCAGTTCGGCCTTCAGTTGCTTGACGTCTATACCAGGGGCAGCCTTGACGAGGATGAAGTTTGTCTGGTCGTCGGCGATGACTGTGAAGTCCAGGGCGCGCTTGAAGGTGGTGAAAACGTAGGGCGAGGTGGTGAAGGCGCGAATGCCGTCGGTGAAGCCGACGACTTTGGCTCGATAGCCGTTGATCTCAACCATGTCGCCGATGTGGTGTGCGTCGAGCTTGTCGGCGTAGATACGGTCGATGATGATGGCGTTGGGCTGCTTGAGCTGTTGCACGTCTCCGGCAACAAGGTTGAACGGCGCGCCGATTGACGCATCCGGGTCGCAGCCGACGATGGCCACGGACTCGGCCCGTCCGCCCGGTTGTTTCCAAATGGACCAGCGGACGATGTATTTGATGGCCTTGGCGACGCCGGGCGTGGCGAGGACCTGGTAGTACTTGCGCTCGTTGAAAGGGATGGCCTGTTCGAGATAGGCGGTATTTTTCGCGGCGATCCACAGGTCGGCGTGGGAGTGGTCGATGAGGCCGGAGGTGCTTGATGAAAATCCCTCGAAGAGACCCCACTGCACCACCATGAGCACCACACTGAATGCGATGCCGGTGAGGGTGACCACCAGGCGGATGCGGTCGTGAAAGAGATTGCGCCGGGCCAGGGGAGGCATCGATTTTACTCCTTGAAACTTCGCGTGGAGCGATGTGAGAACTAGGCTTGCAGTAGTCCTCTTAAAATGCCGTTCATCATTGTTTGGGCGCGCTCGCTGAGCGGAGCCCAGCCAACCCAGACATCACATTTGTGCGTGATCTCAAGCGATGCAACCCCATGAACCGCCGCCCACAAAGTCTGGCATATCAGGTTGACATTCTTGTACTCCGGCCGGAAGAGCCCCGCTTCAATCGCCGAACTGACAATCTGGTAGAGAAATGCGTACGCGTCTTCATTCGGGTTTCCTTTGTTTGCCATTGCATTTTTGGCCACCGCGGCCGGATGCGGAGTTAGAAACATGAGCCTGTATTGATTAGGATGTTCCACGGCGAATTGAATGTAGGCCAAAGCGCACTGCCGCAAACGTTCCACAGGATCGGGTATTAGCGCAAGTTTCTGAAAGCCCTCGGCCAAGTGCGCAAAATCGGCCTGACAGAGTTCGAGGAAGAGCGTCTCCTTGTCGGCAAAATGCAGATAGATGGTGGTCGGCGAGTATTCGATGCGTTCCGCAACCTTCCTCATCGTGACGCCTTCAAAGCCGCATTCAACAAACAGCTCCCGCGCCGCATCGAGGATTCTCTCTCGTATCTCGTCTCGTTCACGTTGGCGGCGCTCTTCAATTCCCACGGATCGATCTCGACCTTCGATTTGAACTTAACATCGTTATTATTATGATCTACGTTATAATACTTGTCAAACGTTAACTCAATGTACATCGAGAACCACCGGAAAGCTCCACGCCTTCCAGTTTCATGCCGGCTCCCCCCTTCTGTTCGGTGCGCTCCCTTCTTGCTTCTCGGCGGCTGGTCGATTGCTTGCCGCCTACGTGTCCGGTCCTTTTCGTGGGCTTCCCGAGCCCGCGCGAGGGCGATGGCTGGGTACGGCCCATAAGACAGCAGCTTTTCCTAATCATTGAATTCATTGGACCAGCGCCGCAGTTTTCCCCATCCGGCTTGACGACTCAATAGAGCCCGCCGCCGTCGCTCAGCCGGCACTCATTCTTCCATGGGCTAGCGTGTTTCACTTCGAGCTCATTAAGCTTATTGATTTCCGTTGTTTATGATCCAAAAAAACGCCCACTGCTTGTACCCCCCGGTCAACTCCGGACACGGGTGGAAAGGGGTGGATGGGCGTGGACAGGATTTTTGATATTTTCAGTTATTATTTACAATTTCGGGCGGACCGGATTGGATAGATTTGGGCAGCCATGTCAGGTTAATGGCGGAGAGACTGGGATTCGAACCCAGGTTAGAGTTTCCCCTAAACACGCTTTCCAAGCGTGCGCCTTCAGCCACTCGGCCATCTCTCCACGCAGGGTGCCTACTTGAATTTAACACAATCGACGCGCCATCTTGCGTTGCGCCGACAACGCTCGCGACGCCCTTGGTGCGGGCCTCTATTCGAACTCGACGACCACCTGATTCACCTTAACGGAGTCGCCCTTGGCTACACGCACCCTCTTCACGTTTCCTGCCGCGTGCGCCGTAACATTAGTCTCCATCTTCATTGCTTCGAGCACCATGATGGGGTCGTTGGCCTCTACCGCCTGCCCCGGCTCGACGTTCACCTTGATGACAATTCCCGTGACGGGACTGCGACAGACTTTCTTCTCGTCGGCAGTTTCTTCGGCCGCTGGAGCCTGACTCGGTGCGGCGGCAGCGGCATGTGTCGGCCTTGGCGCGGCAGGAACCGGCTGGGAGGGCCCGTAATTTATCTGACGCTGTGTCGCGTCGTCTTCCAAGACTTCGACTTCAGCCTCGTACGTCTTTCCGTCAATTGAAATCTGAAGCTTCAAGTTACAATTTCCTTCCTTCGACAGTCTTTCGAGTCTCAGCTTCTCGCGCGTGGATCATGGGAGGAATGGACCAGCGCCCGTCCATGCTGAGACCAAGCACTCACGGCTTCACGCGGCAGCCTCACCATCTTTGCCGAGCGAATGCGGACCTTTTTACCCAGAAACGCAGTGACCGCCGCCGCAATCACAACCAGCATTTCGGGCGTCACTTCCTCATTCTCCATTTGAACCATTTGAGGCGCGGTAGAGGCCGGGGTTTCCACTTCAACCTCGGGAGCTGCAACCGCCTGCGATTCCGGAATCTTGCCGCGTTCCGCAATCTTGCCTTCGAGAGCCTTCAGTGCGCCGGCAAGCTCGTCCAACCGGCTTTCCATCGCTCGTTGCTGCGCTGAGGCAGCTTGGCGCAGCAGCACCCACAAGCCGACCGAGCACACCAAGCAGCCCGCTCCAACTAATACCGTAATGACTATAAAGTCCGCAGTATCCAATCCCACGCGCGGCTCCTCACTAGAGCGGAATCAATCCATGCTTCTTGCCGGGACGCATCTCCCGCTTGGTGTGCAGCGATTCAAGCGCGTCGGCAAGGTACTTCCTTGTCTCCGACGGCTCGATGATATCGTCCACCAGCCGCCTGCCTGCCGCGACATAAGGATTGGAAAACGTTTCGCGATACTCGCTGACCAGCTCCTGGCGGCGGGCTGCTTTGTCGGCCGCGGCATCGATCTCGCGCCGGAAGACGATCTCGGCCGCGCCCTCGGCTCCCATCACCGCGATCTCGGCCGTAGGCCAGGCGATCACGCGATCCGCGCCCAGATCCTTGCAGCACATCGCGATATACGCGCCGCCGTAAGCCTTGCGCAACACCACCGTAATCTTCGGGACCGTAGCAGACGAGTAGGCAAAGAGCAGCTTCGCGCCATGGCGGATGATGCCGCCGCGCTCCTGCTCGACGCCGGGAAGAAAACCCGGAACATCCACAAACGTAATCAGCGGAATATTGAAGGCATTGCAGAAGCGCACAAACCGCGCCGACTTGTCGGAGGCGTTGATGTCCAGCACTCCGGCCAGGCAATTTGGCTGGCTGGCGATGATGCCCACCGGCCGGCCTTGCAAGCGCCCGAAGCCGATTATGATGTTAGCCGCAAACTCCGGTTGAATCTCGAGAAAATCCTGATAGTCCACGACGCGAGAGATCACATCGCGCACGTCATAGACGGCTTTATTGTCGACCGGCACGATCCCGTTCAACTCCGGGTCGGACTCGAGCGGCAGATTGTAGTCCAAACGCGGCGGGTCATCCAGATTGTTTGAAGGCATAAAGCTCAATAGCCGCCTGCAAAGCTGCGCGGCGTCCTCGTCATCGCTCGCGATCAGGTGAACCACGCCCGAGCTCATCTGCGCGTGCGGGCCGCCCAACTCTTCATCGCTGACCACTTCGCCGGTTACCTGCTTGATCACCTTCGGCCCGGTGATGAACATGCGCGCCTGCGCCGTCTGAATCACGAAGTCGGTCAGCGCCGGGCTATAAACCGCGCCGCCTGCACATGGCCCGCAGATCAGCGAAATCTGCGGAACAACTCCGGATAACATGACATTGTTGTAGAAGACCCGGCCGTATCCAGCCAGGCTGTCGATGCCCTCTTGCACGCGCGCGCCGCCCGAGTCGTTCATGAAAACGAACGGGCTGCCCGTCTTCAGCGAGAGTTTCATCATGTCGACACATTTGTCGTTGTGCGTCTCGCCGGCCGACCCGCCGCCAACGGTAAAGTCCTGGCTCGCGAGATGTACCAGGCGCCCGTCGATCTGTGCACATCCGGTGACCACGCCGTCGGCGGGCATCTCCTTGCCGGCCATGCCGAAATAAGTCGAGCGATGCTGGGCAAAGAGCCCGATCTCCTGGAAGCTGCCTGTGTCGACCAGCCTCGCCACCCGCTCCCGCGCCGTCAGCTTGCCACTCGCATGCTGCTTATCGATGCGTTCCTGGCCGCCGCCGTCAACCAACTCTGCGCGCTTTGCATCGAGAGCCGCAACCTTCTCGGCCATTGTTTTCTTATCGCCTTGCTTCGCCATCCTTGCTCCTGAATCCGTTATCACAAATCTCTTCTATTTCTGCGGAGCCACGGTCACCAGGTGCTCCTTGCCGTTCAGCGTTATCACATAGCTCACTTTGGACTTGAGCGCATCTCCGCCGTTGGCCGGCTGAGCCTGCGGGACCGGCGAAGGCGCAGCCTCAGCCTTCACCGGAGCCTTGCCCAGATTCTTCCGCCCCTGGACGCGGCTCTCAAAGAACTTCGGCGCGACCTGCGGGAACATCGCATAGGTCAGTACATCCTCGTCGCTGCCATCTGCGCCCTTCAGCGCATTGGCCGCCGCGCTAAGGCTCTCCCACTCCGGCTTTTGCAGGTCGGCCGGGCGAACCGTAATCGCCGGCTTCTTCGCGTGCGCCTCGGCCTGCTTCAGCACATCGGGATCTTTCGGGCCAATCGTCGCGCCATAGTAGCCAAGCATCAGATCGGCAAACTCGCCGGTCAGCACCTTGTACTTGCCCATCAGCACATTGAAGACCGCCTGCGAGCCCACAATCTGGCTCGTCGGCGTTACCAGAGGCGGATAGCCCGAGTCCTTGCGAACCCTCGGCACCTCGGCCAGCACCTCTTGCAACCGGTCTCCCGCGCCCTGGCCCTTGAGTTGGCTCTCCATGTTGGAAATCATGCCGCCCGGAATCTGGCTCTTGAAGATCTCAGTATCCACGCCGGTGTTTTCGCTGAAAAACTCCTTGTAGCGCGGCCGGATGGTCGCAAAATGGTTCGAGATCTTCAGCACCCGCTCCAGATCCACACGAGTCTCGTAGCCTGTTCCCTCCAGCATCTCAATCAAGCTCTCGGTCGGGTTGTGTCCCGGCCCCAGCGAGAGCGAAGAGACCGAGGTATCCACGATGTCGCAGCCCGCTTCAATCGCCTTCATCAGCGAGACCATCGTCACGCCGGTCGTCGCGTGCGTGTGAACGTGAACCAGCGTCTCCGAGCCGCACCGCTTCTTGATCGCCGTCACCAGGTCGAAGGCAGGCTGCGGCCTCAGCAGCGCGGCCATGTCCTTAATGCAAATAGAGTCGCACCCCATCTCTCGCAACTGACAAGCCATCTCGGCAAAGGCCTCAACGGTATGCAGCGGGCTGATGGTATACGAGATGGTCCCCTGCGCGTGTTTGCCGGTCTTCTTCACGGCAGCGATGCTGGTCTTCAGATTGCGCGGGTCGTTGAGCGCGTCGAAGATGCGAAAGACGTCGATGCCGTTAGCGGCCGACTTCTCGACGAAGCGCTCGACAACGCTGTCCTCATAGTGCCGGTAGCCGAGCAGGTTTTGCCCGCGCAGCAGCATTTGAAGCCGCGACTTTGGCATCAGCTTGCGAAAGGTCCGCAGCCGCTCCCACGGGTCTTCATTGAGGAAGCGGATGCAGGAGTCGAAGGTCGCCCCGCCCCAGCACTCCACAGACCAGTAGCCGGCATTGTCAATGTCCTCACAGGCCGGAATCATGTCGTCCAGAGCCATGCGGGTGGCGAGCAGGCTTTGATGCGCGTCGCGCAGAACAAGTTCTGTGATTTCAACAATACGGCCCATCTGTGGCTCCCAAACCATAGAAATAGCCCAGCAACAGGCGTCCGGTGTCCATGACCAGTCGTTGGGCTTACGCAGGATTGCAACTAATCTTTCATCATACTATCGGAGCAGCAATCTGCCAAAACAACCAGAGCATTGTCGAACCGGCAAACGGTTGCTCGTTTCCAAAAATTGTAGATTCTTCCCGACCCGGCCGGGGCCCGGCAGGAACCCTGATTCCGCTCCCATTTTCCGACTTTTTTGGCGCAGGATTCGCCTCGGAAGCTCGGCGGCCAACTGGTAGGCAAATTTTACTTGATTAACAGCTCAGACTGCGCCTTAAAGACCTGGAAACGCGGGTTGTCTTGCTGATCGGTGACAGCCAGGCGTCAAAAACTGCATTGGAGCCGGTTCGCGAGGCATGAAACACCCTCTCCAGCCTTGATTCTCACCGGCTGTCATTTCCAGTCGAGGCGCAGCAGAGAGACAGATTCGCGAGGAAGGGCGGCGGAGGTCTCCACGCGGCCTTCTCGCACGTCGAGCCACTGAGGCGAAGTGAGAGGCTGAAGTTGCCCGGCTGCCTGGAGACGAGCGTACTGTTCGGTATCGGGGTGCTGCGGCGAACTCATCGCCTGCCACTCGGTGTAGGAGTTGCTGTGGTTTTCGTCGATGCGAAATTGCTGGAGCAATAGCCGGTGGACTTCGTTGGGGAGGCCTTGCACGGATATGACCACGGGCATCGGTGGCGCGGGGCTATTCACATCGTGGTAGTTCCAAAGCAGCACTGCGGCTGAGTGCGTGTCGCGGGTTGCCAGCGCATCGACATCCGATGCCATGCGAACGCCTGTGCCGATCAACGTATCGAGCGGAACGGCACCGCTGCTGCTGGCGCGAACGCGATCTCCAGACATCAGGCCGAGCATCCGGAACAGATTGAGGATCGGCTTGTCGATTCCGTTGGTCGCGAGCGATCGAAATCCCTCGAAGTAATCCTTGTCTTCAAACTCGAACGACCAGCTAAGCATGGCGGCGAGATTTACGGCGTGGCGATCCTGAAGTTCAAAGAGGGCCTTGATGGCTGCTGCCGTATATGCGGGGTAGAGGGTTCCATTTCGGTAGTTGTTGGCTGGGTTCACGCGCCAAGAACACGCAGCGCACCCTTCAGGATCGGCCTCGCTCAGGATGATGGGAAGGTGGCGGAATCGCGGAAAGGAGGCGATCAGCGCGAATCCGCGATCGACGTCTGTCAGTTCGCTCTTCAATCCCATGGTGACGCCGCCGTCCAGGAACGAAGGCGAGCCTTTCGCGTGGAAAGATACGAAGTCGAGTGGGACTGGGCCGCCGGTCGCGGCATTCGGTCCAGACTGAATATGCTGGAGAAAGTCGTGCAAAAAGGCATACGCCTTTTCGCCCCTTGGGCTGGTTGTTGCCGGACCGCCCACACGCGCGCCGGGTAGCGCTGCACGCACACCGGTGACGGCGTAATCGTACAGCCGGAAATAGTCCTCAGGCGTGGAGTGCCAGTAATCGATGTCGGGCTCATTCCATACTTCGAAATACCAGCAGAGAACCTCGTCGCGGCCGTAGCGCTGAACCAGATGCTCGGTGAGTACGCGGCAAAGCTCCTGCCATCGGGTGTAGTCCTTCGGTGGGTTGTTCGAAGCTCCGGATACGGTAGATCCAGGGTAGTGAACCTGGTACGGCTCGTGGCGATTCGGCAAGGTTGCGGCAAGGTCGCGTGGCATGAAGCCGAGTTCGACCATAGGACGGACCCCGTCCGCGTGCCAGGAATCGAAGATGTTGTCGATGATGGTGAAGTCATAGAAGGGATGGCCATTCGAATCTTCCGAATAGATGTTCGTGGAACTGAACTTAAGCTCCGGTTGGCCATTGCCCGAAGTGAGTAGATGATGGACACGGATATAAACAGGGACCGGGCTGAAATCGTGAAGCTCACGAAGAAGCTGTCGGCCGCGCGGCATGGTGGTGTAGTTGGCTTCGTCGTAACCGAACCACGCGTAGATGGGCGTGAAAGGGCCCGTGCGGGCATCGAGATCAACCTGGATTTGGACCGGTTTCTCTGCGGGCTGCGCAGAATTGGCTTGGGCTGCCGCGAAAGGGGCCAGTCCGGCCAGACCGATGAAAATACGAAGGATCAGGAATAGAGGTTTACGCATCCGACCTCGACGAGAATCTTAGCAGAAGCTCAACTCCGAAACCCGGGAAAGGACCAGCATGGCCGCGGTGGGGCCGGAGATCGGGGAGCCCGCTGTGACCTGCTGACCGCGGGACTTACACCCGCAAGAGTGCGCCCGTGCTGGGCGCACACGCACAAACGCGCATCCCGTCAATCGGAATGCGCGTTTGTGTTGAGCCTCGCACCGGCATCGCCGGTCAACGGGGAGTGAAGCTGTGCCCTATTCATCAAACGTCGTTGTTTTTGTCCGATGGGTGGAGTCCGCAAAACCCCATTACGACGTTTTGTTTTGTTGAACTTACAATTTTGTTTCTTGCCAGGTCGGATCCGCTTAACGGCCGTAGTGCGAAGCGTTCTTTGCTGTGAAACTGGCCCACTTCTCCGGCAGGTCGTCAGCGGCGAAGATGGCCGAAACCGGGCAGGCCGGGACGCAGGCGCCGCAGTCGATGCACTCGACCGGGTCGATGAACAACTGGTCGGAGTTGCCGAAACCGTCTTCGTCCTTCTTGGGGTGGATGCAATCGACAGGACAGGCGTCCACGCAGGCGGTGTCCTTGGTGCCGATACAGGGTTCTGCAATGACATATGCCATTCTGATTTCTCCAGGGGAACTCAACCTTCGACGCTGATAGTAGCACAGGACCCCAAAAGGCTGCGTCAAGCCCGCGCAAGTGCATTTTACGATGCGGGAATCAGGACAGCGCTCGCCGAACTGCCCCTACGGAAAATCAACCTGCAGATAGAAAAGCCGCCGATCGACAATCTAGCCGCCACTTTTCAAAGATAGTTTGTCGGCATACTCTTTGGGCGTTGGAATGGGCGCCAGATCCCGCCCGGCGAACATGTCGTCAAAAAAGCCCAGCAACTCAGCGTGAATCGACCCATTCGAGGCCAGAATCTCCCGGCTATCCAGCTTGAAGTGGCCGCCGGAGAAGTTCGTGACCTTCCCGCCAGCCTCCTCGACCAGCAAGATACCCGCCGACGTATCCCAGGGATTGAGGTTGAACTCCCAGAAGGCATCGAGGCGTCCGGCAGCGACATAGGCCAGGTCAAGCGCGGCTGAACCGGCCCGCCGCACTCCATGCGAGCGCAAGGTGAACTCCTGATAGAAGTGAATATTCGGGCTTGCGTGACGCTTGC
Source organism: uncultured Occallatibacter sp. (assembly GCA_964525655.1). Classification (GTDB taxonomy): domain Bacteria; phylum Acidobacteriota; class Terriglobia; order Terriglobales; family Acidobacteriaceae; genus Telmatobacter. The sequence goes on along the minus strand of CAZGHZ010000006.1, from coordinate 17,742 downwards.
GGCTGGGAAAGCCCGTGGCCACCAGCGCCTCGCACAACGCCTGAGCTCCCGAGACCCGCATCGGCTTGCCATTCAGCAGCGCGCCTCGTCCCTGTTCAGCGGTGAAGAGTTCGTCTCGCATGGGGTCAAAGATCACCGCGGCCACCAGCGTCCCATCTTGGTCCTGCCCTGCCCCGGCCGCGCGTTGCTCCAGACCGAGCGAGACGCAAAACTGCGGGAAGCCATGTGCAAAGTTGGTCGTCCCGTCGAGCGGATCCACGTACCAGCGGAACTCGCCCCCCATCCTGTCGCGCGTTCCCTCTTCGCCGAAGATTCCATGCTCGGGAAAGGTCTCCCCGAGACGCTCGCGGATCAGCTTCTCGGAGGTGCGGTCGGCCACGGTCACCAGATCCGCGTCACCCTTGTACTCGGTGGCAACGCCCTGCGTAAAGAACTCGCGCAGCCTTGCGCCGGCCTCGCGAGCAATCTTCGAGGCCGCTGGAACCCACATCCACTCCGCTGTCGTATTCGCCTCGCTCACGCCGAAGCACCATTGCCAGTACCGTTCAGTCCCAGCCCATTGGCCTTCGCGTTGCGTGGGGCCCGCTTACCCACTTCCGTAATCGTACGGATCTGGTGCTTATAGATGAAGAGATTCGGCTTGCCTTCGCGGGTCAGGCGCAGCATTCCGTCGTCGAAGTACTCGATCCATCCGCGCACCGTCTCGCCGTCGCGCAGCTTGATCTGTATGTTGACCTGGCGATCGCTGAGAGAGCGCAAGTAAAGAGCCTCCTGGCCTGTTTCACCGGGCGGAGGGGTCTTTGAGCGTCGGCGCGCGGATACGGGTGGGGTCATGAAGCCATTCTAGATGCAATCACCCAGAACAGCGAATGCGGAAGGTCAAATACCGATTCCGATGGGCTATTTGGCTCTAGCCGGTGGATCGGCAAAGTAGCCTGTGCGATGGCGGACGTTGAAGTCCTGTGCAGCTGCCCTTGGGATGGTCACCTGCACCCGGTGAAAACTCAGTCCTTTCACCTGGTTTTGGGGATAATACCCGAGCAGATATTGCGTGCGCAGATCTTCGCTGACTCGCGCAAAAGCCTTGTCGAGGCCACCGTCGTTGACGTAAAAGCTCTTGCCGCCCGTTTGCTCGGCGAGGGTGATGAGCGCGTGTTCGCCGCCCAGATCGCGACCAGCGCTGGCCTCGATCGGCACATCGATGATCGAGTAGATCATGACCTCGTTGCGAAGGGCCGCCTCCAGGGCTTTGGCATAGGTCGCATTGCTCGCGGTATCGTCTCCATCAGTCACCAGGATCAGCACCTTGCGACCTTCCTTTCCGCCCAGACGTTCCGCGCCCATGCAGGTCGCATCGTAAAGCGACGTGGCCCAGTCGCTGTGTAACTGGGCCAGGCCGCGATCGATCTGACTCACCTTGTTGGTGAAGGGCGTCAACTCATGCACTGTGGTGGCGAACTGCAAGAGGCTCATCTGGTCTTGCGAACGAAGCAAAGCGTGTGCGAATCGTCGCGCGGCATCCGCCTCCTCAGCCAAATCCTTGCGCACGCTGCCGCTGGTATCGATGGCCAGCGTCAGGTTCAAAGGCAGCTCCGACTGGCGCTCGAACACCGCGATCTCCTGGGGCCGCCCATCCTCGGATACGGCAAAGTCCTCGCGCGTCAGGCCGCCCACAATGGCCCCGTTGCGGTCGGTCACGTTCACAAAAACGTTTACCAGTTTCACGTCCATGTGCAGCGTGACCTGCTGCGCCGGCAGCGACAGGGGCACCGGGGACAACAGCAGAAAACTGCATGTAAGCTTGAACGGTCGACCTCTCTTGAAAGGGCACGACTTTAGTCGTGCCGCAAGGGCAGAGAAAAAAACACTGGGCTTTAGCCCCTGAGAAAAGAGGTTCCTTGCGGCGTACAATCCCCCGGTGACTAAAGCCGCGCATTTATTCACGGATTCGCCGGCACGGCTGAAGCCGTGCCCTTTCAAGGCTACGATTCGGCCAGGACTAGGACGCATGCGAACCCTCCTGCAAATCTAAAGCCATCCCGGCAGGAAACGGCTCTCCCGGCGCCCAGACGGCGCCATCCGCGAAGGTCTCCTTCTTCCAAATAGGCACGGTCGTCTTGAGCATATCGATGAGCCAGCGGCAGGCATCGAAGGCCTGGGCGCGGTGGGCTGATGCCACCACGATCAGCACGCTGGTCTCGCCCACATTGAGCCTGCCCAGACGGTGGATCATTGTCACGTGCCGCACTCCAAATTGTGTGCGCGCTTCCGCGGCAAGCTGGTTCATCTGCTTTTCGGCCATCTCCTCATAGGCCTCGTAGTCGAGATAGAGACTTTCCCGCCCGCGCGTATTGTTGCGTACGATGCCGTCGAAGACCACCACCGCGCCGTCTTCGCCACGCTTGGCTGATGCGATCCATTTCTCCGAGAGGATAGGCTCGGTGCACAGTGCGATCACTTGCCCGGCCGCACCGCTGCCGCCCGAGACCGGAGGCAGCAGACCCACCTCATCGCCTTCGCGCAGAGTTTGTGCCGGGTTTGCAAACTCAGCATTGACGCTTACCGCGATGCCGCGTAACGAGCCTTCGGACCGCCGCTCGCTCAGTTGCGCGAGCAACTCCGCCACCGTTGCGCCCTCGGGCAACTCGACCGTTGCCGCGCTTGCGCCCAACCAATCCTTCAACACGCCAAAGCAGAGAACGCGCACCCGAATCATAGAGAAAGAGAATACCGCCTGCCGGTTAGACGTGGCACACTGCATTCAGTCGGTGCGCGCGCTCGATCAGGAAAACTTGTAGAGAAACCCCGACGGCGTACCCCAGAGGTTCCGCGACCGGTCCTCGTAAAAGACGCTGAATTCAATGCCGGCAATGTCGTAGTCGAACAGAGGCACCCGGTCGAAGGTGTAATCGCCGCTGATCGAGTACTCGTCGCCGCCGCAATCGATCATCAGCGTGTCTTCGGCAGAGAGCCTCTCAGGATGCGTCAGCAGGATACAAGCCACGGCAAAGACCCCCGCACCGAACTCATTACCGGCCATCCTCACGCGGGCGCGACGGGCCGAGCAACCGCGATGCCTCATGCCGGCCTGCGCTGCCACCACCAGAATGTCATGCCCTTGCTGCTGATCGGCAAGAATTCGCGCCGCGAGCTTGGAGCGCTCTGATTGGCGCAGATAGGTCGGGCCGAGGCGGCCGGCGATGCGGTTTTGGAATTTCCGCCTCTTTCCCAGAACATCCAGCACCATTTCCACGGCCTCGTTATAGGTCGGCGCCAACGCCTCCCAGCGCGGAATCGCAAACCACGCCTCCGCGCCCTCCAGCAGAGACTTGCGCGCGAGTTTTTCCTGGCAACTGCCCAGCATCGGAAAGAATTTCTTCAACTCTGTAACCTGGGCCTCAATCGGTCGAACACGGTAGGTGGGAGGATAGACGCGGTTCGAGCCGACCTCTTCGTCCAAATACTTGTTGCTCACCGTGTGGCGCTGGATAATCTCCACGACCGAATCGGCGACTTCGGTTTTGAGCTTCTTGCCCATCTCCAGCACCGACTGTGCGCTGTGCCGGTCCAATTGCTCGATCGCCGCCCCATAGGCTGTCTGGATCGCGTCACCGAGGAACTCCATGAGCTGGGTGTTCTGGCTTTCAGTGGTGTTTCCAGAAAGATGCAACGGAGTGATAAGAGAAGTTGTCGCCATAATCACCGCTTCTTGCGCAACTTCGCGCAGTGGATTCTATGGCCTTCATCGGCGAAGACGAAGCTTTCAGCAGCCCAAAAAACCGGAAGTTGCCCATTTTTGTATTAGGCGCTGAACTCGGGCTACAAAGGAATGCGAAGCGCCTCAGGTTGTGGGACGCGATCACCGCCAGCGACTGCTTCATGATGAAAGAACTGGAACGATCATCGGCCTTCCAATGACTCTTTGCATTCCGAATGGATCAGCCACGCGAAGATCACTTTTGAGCTTGCGGCAATTCGGTCAGTGCGAAGTTGTGCATCACCGCGATCTGCCATTTCTCCTCGTTCCTCACCATGACGAAGTTCAATAGTCCCTTACGCAAAGGACGTGGATTTCCCGCGGTATCCGTTGCCCCGGTCATCTCTCTCCTCAGAGCGCAACCGGCAGCAGAAGGGCAACGCATTACACGCCTATCTTCAGCATGAACCCCTTCCATATGCTGGCAGTTTAGCTCAGCCCCCTGGCAAGCTCGGCGAAATTGGCCTTGCTTATCGAACGGCCCATTCCTTCGCCGCAAGCTCCGCCACTTCACCCGGCTGCGCATCCGGCTTTGCCTTCAAGAGTGGCAAAGCCACACCCAGCACATCTTCGATTCGGCTCGCGTAGTGAATCGTGACGCCCTCGATCAGCTCCGGCGTCAAATCCTCTTCCACATCCTGCTTGTTCTCGGCAGGCAGGATGATTGTCTGGATTCCAGCCCTCCGCGCGGCCAGGAACTTCTCCTTGATGCCGCCGACAGGCAGTACATTCCCGCTGAGTGTGATCTCGCCGGTCATCGCGGTCAGCGGCAATACCGGCGTATCAGTCAATAGAGAAACCAGCACCGTCGCCATGGTCACGCCGGCAGAGGGACCGTCTTTGGGAATCGCACCAGCCGGGACGTGTATGTGCAGGTCGATCTCCTTGGTAAAGTCCTCGGCCAAGCCAAGGCTGGCGGCATTAGACCGCACCCAGGTCAGCGCGGCCTGCATCGACTCCTGCATCACCTCGCCGATCTGTCCCGTCATGGCGAAGTTTCCCTTCCCCTTCATCTTGTTGGCTTCGATGAAGAGGATGTCGCCGCCGGCCGGCGTCCAGGCCAGACCAACAGCGACTCCGGGGCGCTTTACGCGCTCGGCGACCTCGGTGTCCACACGCACCTGGATGCCACCTAAGAATTCCTTCAGCGTCTCGCGAGTCACGATGAGCTTTTCCGTCTTACCCTCGACCACGCGCCTCGCCTGCTTGCGGCAGACGGTCCCGATTGTCTGCTCCAACTTGCGCACGCCAGCCTCGCGCGTGTAGTGGCGCACGATCTGCCGCACCGCGTCCTCGGGAAACTCAATCTGCTCGGGCGTGATGCCGTTCTCCTTGATCTGCCTGGGGATCAGGTAGCGAAAAGCAATATGCTTCTTCTCCTCCTCGCTGTAGCCCTGCAACGGAATCAATTCCATCCTATCCAGCAGAGGCGGGGGAACCGTGTCCAGCATGTTGGCAGTACAGATGAACAGCGTCTTCGACAAGTCAAAGGGCACGTCGAGGTAGTTGTCGCGGAATGTGTTGTTCTGCTCCGGATCGAGCGTCTCCAGAAGAGCCGACGCCGGGTCGCCGCGGAAGTCGCGGCCCAGCTTGTCGATCTCGTCGAGCATGATCACCGGGTCGTTGGTCTCGGCCCTGCGAATGCTCTGGATGATCTGTCCGGGCAGCGCGCCGATGTAGGTGCGCCGATGACCGCGAATCTCCGCCTCGTCGTGCATGCCGCCCAGCGAGATGCGCTGGAACTTGCGGCCCAGCGCCCGAGCGATGGAGCGGCCAAGGCTCGTCTTGCCCACGCCCGGAGGACCGACGAAGCAGAGGATCGGCCCCTTCATATCCGGCTTCAACTCGAGAACGCTCAGATAGTCGAGGATGCGGTCCTTCACCTTTTTCAGTTCGTAGTGATCCTCGTCCAGGATCTCCTTGGCCTTTTTGATGTCGATCTTCGAACCGGAGCTTTTTGCCCACGGCAGCAGCGCAAGCCATTCGATGTAATTGCGAGTCAAGGAATAGTCGGCGGCCATCGGAGACATGCGCGAAAGGCGCGCCAGTTCCTTTAGAGCCTCTTTCTTCACATCCTCAGGCATCCCGGCAGCGTCGATCTTCTGACGCAGTTCGTCGGTTTCGCGCTGGCCCTCGTCTTGCTCGCCCAGCTCCTTTTGGATCGCCTTGAGTTGCTCACGCAGGTAGTAGTCGCGCTGCGACTGCTGCACCTGGTCCTGCACCTCGCTCTGGATCTTGGTGCGTAACTGTTGCACTTCGATTTCTTTTGCCAGGTGCTTGTTCAGCAACTCCAACCGCGTTCCGATGCTGGGGGTGTGCAGCAATTGCTGTTTGTCGTCGGTGGTTAGGAAGGGTAGCGACGAAGCCACGAAATCTACCAGCCGGCTCGGTTCTTCGATGTTGGCCGCGATCGTTCTCAACTCATCGGAGAGCGTCGGCGATTCAGCGACGATCTGCTGGAACTGGGAAATCACATTCCGTACCAGCGCTTCGTCGCCAGGTGTAGCCGGCGCTTCCGTGTCCTCTAGAACCTCGACCTCGGCCACCATGAAGGGCTCGGTTTGCGCATAGCGCACCAGGCGCACCCGCTCGACGCCCTCGGTAAAGACGAAGCGGCTCTGGTTGGGCATGCGAACGATTTTGTGTACTGTGGCCAAAGTTCCCACCGTGTGCATGTCGGCCGGTTTAGGCGAATCCAGCCGCGGGTCCAGTTGGGCTACCACCACGATGGCGCGATCCTCACCCAGAGACTCGATGAGCTGGATGGAGCTCTCCCGTCCCACGGTCAGCGGCAGCACAGCGTGGGGAAAGAGCACCGTATCCCGGACCGGCAAGACAGCAACCTTCCGCACGCCGGATGCGACCTTTTTGTTGAGGTTCTTGGAGGAGAGTAGGATAGGTGATTGATTCGACATTGAGTGTCCTCGTGTCAACTTATCTTCATTAGACCACGCAGACTTCAAAAAGTTTCAGGGAAAATCTTCTCTCGTCAGTCCTTTGTCCATCTCATCGCAATCATCGTGAACCTACGGTTACGCGAGAGCTGCAGTTCCCGGCCGTAGCAGTAGTTCCAATCTGCCTCTACAAGGAGCCTGGAACATCTTGAAGCGCAACGCTATCCGTGGAGCGAATGAGCGGCCAGAGACCTGATGTACGAGGTACCTTGCAGTTCGGTCTGGATACACCGCCGCTGGAAGGGTCTATCGGCCAAAGCACTGGAAAAGTGAGGAAGGAGATCACCTGAAGTGCATCGCCGGAGCTCACTCTGAAGTGTCCACCGCTTCGCGGGAGCCGCCCTCACTCCAAATGGCATCTTCAATCTGTTCCCGCAACTCGTTCGGCGGTTCCACCGCGGGGAAGAGCTCTCGTGCGGCCTTGGCAATGGCCTCCGCGTCATCCAACAGTTTGCGACAGCGCTCGCAGTTCTTTAGATGCGGATCGGCCGCAAAGAGATCTGAAACGACCAGTTCCGGAAGCCCGGCCTGGAACTATTGGCAGGAGATGGTGTCGGAGTCATTGGTCATCGCCGCTTCTGCTGCCGGGGGAGTGCTCGCTGGGTATTGCGCAACTTGAGCTGCGCCAGGTGCAGTTTCAACTTGATGTTGCCGATTGTGCAATCGGGCATGAAAGCGATCTCTGCGGAGTCGTAGCCCTCGATGTCGCGAAGGATAAAGACCAGACGATACCCGGCCGGGAGCTGATCGACTGCGCGCTCCAGGGCCAGACGGTCCACGGAGCCGGACCATGTAATATTCATCGCGCCAAAGCCACGCTCGTGCTTCCTTTAGCAACGGGCGCCGTGGCTTCATCCATCGAGATCAGCGACAGGCCTTTCTCTCTCAGGTGCGTCAGTACAACGTTGATTGCCAGCCGATGCAGCCAGGTAGAAGACGCGGAGTCTCCCCGAAAGGAGGGAATCTCCCGGTGCAGTTGAAGAAAGCTCTCCTGAGCAAGGTCTTCAGCCTCGGCCGGATTGCCCACCGTGCGCACACAAAGTGAATGGATGCGCTTTTTTGGAGACAATAAGACCGGGCAAATGCGATTTGATCGCCCGCCCTGACTTAAGCAGGGAGATCGATTTCGGCTAGATGAGTAGGAGCCGCGGGCGCCGACGTAACATCCTGGGGCACAGCAGCCTGTTTCCCAGCCCTCTGTCCCCAGGCACTAAGCCCGGATGAGGCTCCGGCGAGTGCGCATTGTACGAAAAATCGGGCATATGATTTCTTTGGGGAGGACGACTCCCCAACCCTCAGCTGCTGCACTGGCCGCTATTCGTCGTTAGTATAGGGGAATACAGATTTTGGGTTCAGGAATCGTCTAAAGTGTGGGCGGCGGCAGGAATCACAGAACACTCACTGCTGCCCCTGGTCCTGTTGGGAGAAGAGATCTTGAGGGAAATGCCGGGGTCCCCAGTGGCGGGTCTTCACCGATGGGGGGAAAGACTGAAATGGCAGGGCGGCAAGCGGTCCGGGCACGGCATATTCCTGGCCTGCCTCCTTGCCTTCGGTGTCTTCGGCGAAATCGATGGCTGGAGCGAAAGCCTCTCAAATAGTGACGGTATCCCCGCGGCTGAGACCGATCCGTCAGCGCAGCCTCCTTCTGATCCCCTTGCGAAATTGGAGGGCCTGTCTGTTCGGAGTATCTCCTTCGAGGGAGTTTCCGTCGAGCGACTCGTTCCTCTCTCCGGCCATCTGGCTCAGGCCGAGGGAGTTCCCTTAAATCCTGACGCTCTGAAGAAGAGCCTTCACCAGCTCTTTGCGACCGGCCTTTTTGAGACCATGGACGTGGAGGGCGTTCCCGACGGAGACGGTGTGGCACTGGTTTTCCGCGGGACGCCACGCAGCTTCATCGGAGCAATCAGCGTGGACGGCGCCAAGGGTTCAGCCTTGAACACCCAACTCGAACGAGCAAGCCAACTCGCTCCCGGCGCCCGCTTCACTCAAGCCAAACTAGAACAGGCTCTGGAGCAGATGCGCGACATGCTGGCTCGCAACGGATTCCACGAGCCGGTCATCACCCATACATTGACCGCCCGTCCAGAGGAGCAACTGGTCGACATTGCATTCCATGTGGTTTCAGGCCCACAGGCGCGCGTGGGCGCCGTCTCAGTCAAGGGCGACTCTGAAATGAGCGTGGACGATTTTCGCCGTTATGGGCGCCTGCGCGCAGGTTCGCACGTGGACGGCGAGACCGGCGACAGGGCTTTAGCCGGAGTATTGAAGGTCTACCAGGGCGAACAGCGGCTGGAAGCTGAAATCAAGATCGAGTCCCAGGAATATGCTCCACAGACTCAAGTGGACAACTTCCAGTTCTCTGCCAACCGGGGCCCCATTGTAAAGTTGCTGGTACAGGGAGCCGGCATCGGACAGGACCGGCTCAAGCGGCTCATTCCAATCTTTGAGGAGGGCAGCGTCGACGAGGACCTGCTCAACGAAGGCAATCGCCGGCTGCGCAACTACTATCAGAGGCTGGGCTACTTCGATGTCAAAGTGGAGCATGAACGGCAGTCCGCGACCGCCGAGCAGGTGACGATTCTCTACAAGGTCCAGTTGGGGCCGAGGAGGCGCGTCGAGCGAGTTTCTTTCGAAGGCAACCGCTACTTCGACGCCGGCACCCTGAGGCAACTGCTCAGCGTGCACGCAGCCGATACCCTCGATCGCCACGGTGCCTATTCGCAGGCCCTGGTCTCTGCCGATATCAACGCGTTGCAGGCCGTCTACCAGAACAACGGCTTCTCCAGCGTCAAAGTGACCTCCGAAACCAACGCGATCGAGACCGCAACCGACACGGCCCAGCCCACCGGCCGCACGCGGCCGGCACGCGCTTCAAGAACAACCCCGCTGACTGTGGTCTATCACATCGAAGAGGGCCAGCAACTGCGGGTAGGGTCGGTGCGCCTGGAGGGAAACGAGCACGTGGATGCGGCCAAGCTAACTCCGCAAATGAACTCGGTCGCCGGTCAACTGCTCTCCCCCGAAAACCTGGCGGGAGACCGTGACGCCCTGCTAACAGATTACCTGAGCCGTGGATTTGACCAGGTTCAGGTGGCCGTGACCCAGCAGGTGGAACAAGCTGACTCAAGCAAGGTTGACGTGGTCTTCCGCATCGTCGAGGGGCGGCAGATCTTTGTTCGCAAGGTGCTCTTGACCGGTTTGCATTTCACCCGCCCGGAGACGGTTGCCAAGGCGATTACTTTGCATCCTGGCGACCCGCTCAACCAGACCGCATTGCAGGACACCCAACGCAACCTCTACGACTTCGCCCTTTTCAGTGAGGTCGATACGGCCATTGAGAACCCCACCGGAGATGAGACCCACAAGACCGTGCTTTTGCAGGCCTCCGAAGCGCGCCGCTGGGCCTTGACTCTTGGCTTCGGTCTCGAGGCCCAGACGGGAAATCCGCAGAATAACTGCGCCAGCGCCATCATCGCTGGCGGCATCGCATGCAATCCAAACGGCAAAACCGGAGTCAGCCCACGAGTTCTCGCCGACCTGACACGCAACAATCTTTTCGGACGCGAGCAATCAGTTTCATTGCGCGGAAACTATGGACTGCTGGAACAGAAGATCGACCTCCTCTACCAGAACCCGCACTTCGAGGGCCACCGGAACTTCGGCCTGACTTTCTCCGCCGGTTATGCGAATAGCCTGGACGTCTCGACTTATGTCGCATCCAAGCTCGAAGGCGGAATTCGGTGGACCGAACACTTCGATTCACCAGGCTCGCGGATCTCCAAGGCAAACACGTTGGTCTACGAATTCAGCTTCCGTCGCGTCAAAGTGGACGCAGCCAGCCTTCAGGTGTTTCCTTTGGAGATTGCGCAGGCTTCCACGGCGGTGCGTGTGGCGGGCCCGGCGATTACATGGATTCGGGATACGCGTGACTCGCCGCTCGATGCGCATCGAGGCACTTATACAAGCTTCCAGAGCTTTCTCTCTGGCGAGGCCTTTGGCGCACAGGCGCAGTTCAGCCGTCTCGACCTGTCGAATTCGAGTTACTACAAATTTGACAAGGGGCGCTTTGTATTGGCCCGCAACTCGCGCTACGGCCAAGAGCGGGCCTATGGCAAGCGCGAGGACGAGCTGATTCCCCTCCCCGAGCGGCTTTACTCCGGCGGCGCCACGTCGTTACGAGGCTTCGGCGAGAACCAGGCCGGTCCGCGCGATCCTGAAACCGGCTTTCCGATTGGCGGAGCCGGCGCCCTCACCAATAGCACTGAACTGCGCCTGCCTCCGCCCACTCTGCCATGGCTGGGCGATACCGTCAGCATCGTGCTCTTTCACGATATGGGCAATGTTTTCACCAATGCGGGGGATGCGTGGGCCAGCGCCCTCAGGGTTCGCCAGCCGGATCGCGAGAACTGCGAGAATCCGATTCCCGCCACAAATCCGCCTACAGCCCCTCCCGGTCCGCCCACTTCGACGGGGCTTCAGGGAACCTGTAGCTTCAACTACTTCTCTCACACGCCTGGGATTGGTCTGCGCTACCATACGCCGGTAGGGCCAATCCGTTTTGACTTCAGCTATAACTTGAATCCGCCGATTTATCCCGTGACCTACGACTACTCGAATCCATCGGAGCCGACACACGTGGGAGAGGGCAATCACTTCAACTTCTTCTTCAGCCTAGGGCAGACCTTTTGATGCACAAACTGACACGAGTTCGGCATATGAGCAATCTCCTAATAGCTTGCCGGTGGACGTTTGTGCTCTGTTTCGCCGTCGATCCAGCGGCTTTTTCAATTGCGCAGGGCCCTGCGCAACCCCCTGTCGTTACCGCTAGCTCCGGCAATACAGTCGTGCTTGACCGAGTCGAGGCCGTGGTGAACAATCAGGCCATTCTCTCGAGTGACGTCGACGATGAGATCCGGCTGGCAGTGCTGGACCCCAGCCGCATAAAAGACGCCGTTCTCACACCCAAGCTCGCGTTGGAGCAGCTCATCAGCCGAGCATTGATCGAGCAACAGATTCGCCAGGAAGACGCGCAGGCGTCGGTGCCCTCGCAAAGCGAAATCGATGCCCGGCTGGAAGAAATCCGCAAGGAACTGCCGGCGTGCGTGCGCTTCAACTGCGCCTCAGAAGAAGGCTGGAAGACCTTCCTGGACGGTCACGGACTCACTCCGGAGCGGGTCGAAAACTATATGCGCAACCGGCTTCAGATTCTGCGCTTCATCGAGCAGCGATTCCGCCAGGGCATTCGCATCGAACCCAAAGAGGTCGAGACCTATTACCGCGAAACGCTGCTGCCTCAGTATGTCGCTGGAGAGGCGGCTCCATCGCTCGACAAGGTAGCCCCACGCATTGAAGAGATCCTTCTGGAGCGGCAGGTAAACGTACTCTTCGACGATTGGCTCAACAGCCTGCGCAAGCAGGGCGATGTGGAAGTCCTTGATCCGGCGTTTGCTGCCGCGGCAACTCAGAACCACACGGAGAGAGGCGGAAGATGAGCGAAAACGAATCCATGCGTCCCGTTGCTTCCGAGACGCCTGAGCAGGATGAGCCAGTCCGGTCGAGACGCTTGCGGCGCTTCTTCCTGCGCCATCTTCCGTTGACTGCCGTCGGTGCGGCGGTCCTGATGGGAATCGCTTCCATGGGCTTCTACATTTGGGCCTCTTCGGCTCAATTCGAGAATCTCGTCCGCAAGCACTTGATTCGCGTCATTGAGACCGCCACCGGAGGGCGCGCGGAGATTGCTTCGTTCCACTGGAATCTGTTTCGTCTCGAAGCCGAAGCGGACGGGATAGTGATCCACGGACTCGAAGCCCCCGGCGAAGCGCCCTATGCCCGGGCCGAGCGCCTCCGCCTGCAAGTGAACGTATTGGGGTTCTTCAGTCCGAAGATTCAATTACGCGACCTGGAAATCTCTGAGCCCCACCTGCACCTTATCGTCTACCCCAACGGCTCAACAAACCAGCCCCAGCCCCGCAAACAGCAGAAGCCAGGCAAGCCGGCGATCGACAAACTCTTCGATTTGAAGGCCGGACAGATCGAAGTGGAGAAGGGAGTTCTCGACTACGACAATCGCGCCTCCGACTTCGACTACCAAAGTCGACGCATCCCGCTCGACTTCGCCGCTAGCGACGTCTCCCTGAGCATGGTCTATCTGCCCAGAGCCGGCGATCGACAGGAGAGTTATCGCATCGAGGCTGAGGCCCGCGACATGAACCTCGCGCGCGGCCCAACATCCATACCGGGCAAGGGGCAGCCGCAACCGGTTCAGGGAATCCTGCAAGCCACACTGGATCTCACGCGCAGCGCGGCAACTCTCGAATCCTTGCGCATCACCGCCCGCGGCCGCGGCGTCAAGGACCGCACGCTCAATATTTCCGGTTCCATTGACGACTTTGCCCGTCCTCGCTGGCAAGCCAAAGCCGCAGGTGAACTGGACCTGCGGCTCGTGGAGACCGTAACGGGCTATGCCTTCACGCCCGAGGGGCTTGCTCATCTGGACCTCGAAGGAGCCGGAATGGCAGGCACATTTCGCGCCGATGGAGCAATCCACGTCGATGGCGGCTCGTACATCGGGCCCGGAGTAGTCGCCAGGGGAATGGAGCTCGATGCGAATCTTCATGCCGATCCTGAACAGTTGCTGATTTCTTCGATCACTGCCCGTCTACGCCAGGGCGGCCAGATCGATGGCAACCTCTCACTGGACCACTGGTTGCCTGCACTTCCGGGTGCGGCCACAATGGAGCAAGCCAGCCCGGCCACTGGCCGTGCTCGTCGCACCCGCGTCAAGCCCTTGCCTTCTATCAAGTCCCAAACAGCGGACGCCATTACCCTCCCCGTCAATGGCAAGGTATCGGCGAATTTCAAGGATGTTGCCCTGGACACTGTGCTTGAGATGGTCTGCGACCCGCCCTTTCAGCATCTCGGCTTCGACACACGCCTCAACGGCCCTGCAACGGCTCACTGGATAAAGGGAGACGTTCGCACCCTCTCTGTTGACACCTCTCTCAATCTCACTCCGCCGGCACAGGCTGCTCGAAACACGGTTGCCGCAAGCGGCCTGATCGACGCCACCTATACCCAGCGCGACGGAGCGGTCGATCTGCGCAAATTCGATTTTCACACCCCCGGCAGTCAGTTGGAGGCCTCCGGCCATCTCGGCGCTTACCCGATCAGCAGCCCCTCGTCACTCCTCGTCGAGTTCCATTCGCAGAACCTCGGAGAATTCGACACCGTTCTGCGCGATCTGGGACTGATACGCAACGGCAAGTCGGGAACAGCGGCGTTGCCGGTCGCTCTCGCCGGAAGGGCAGACTTCGTTCATGGCTTCTGGAACGGTTCCCTCAGCGATCCGCATCTGATCGGCAACCTCAAGGCCACGCAACTCACCGTCGAGTTGCCGGCCATCTCCGGCGTCAACTCCGGCAAGCCCCAATTTGTTCAACTGGATTCAATCGACGCCACCGGCAGCTACTCGGCAGCCCGCATTGATATTTCTCAAGGCCTCGTTCATCGCGGTAAATCCGAGATCAGTCTCAGCGGCAGCCTGGCAGCGTCTGTGTCCGAAGCCGGGCACGGCTCGTCGCTCACCCCCTCCTTCGGCGCCAACTCAGTGCTTCATCTTCGCCTTCACGCCGCTCAAGTTGGCGTCGACGATCTCGAACCCTTCACCGGCCAGAAGCTACCGATCGAAGGTGCACTCGATGCGCAACTTCAAGTCGATGGCGCCATCCATGCGCTGGATGGCTCCGGATGGGTTGAGTTAGATAAAGGCAGCATCTTCGGCGAGCCGGTTGCCCGCATTCGGGCACAGGGCAATATCGCCAACCGGATCGTCAACCTGACCACGCTGACGGTGAGCGAAGAGGCAGGAAAAATCGCGGTTACCGGCAGCTATGGACTCGAATCGCACCACTTGCAGCTGGATGCCATGGGCTCGGGAATCGACGTTGCCCGCATCGAAGCTCTGCGCAGCAAGGACCTGATCGCCTCCGGCAAGCTCGGCTTCACCGTGAGGGGATCGGGAACGTTGGACGATCCGCGCCTTGAGGCCCACGCAACCTTGCCAAACCTTGTGCTTGGCGGAGAATCCCTAGGCGGGTTGGAGTTGGAAGCGCATACCGCCAACCGCATTGTCACTTACGATCTGTCAACGCGGCTTGAGGCTGCCGAACTCACCGCACATGGCCAAACGGCATTGTCCGGCGACTATGCCACACAAGCAAGGATCGAATTTTCGCGCTTTAACATTGGCGCGCTGCTCAAGCTGGCTCATGTGCACGGCCTCAACGGAGAGTCCGCTCTTGCCGGCACCGTGACGTTGCAGGGGCCTCTGGCACGTCCGTCTGAAATGCGCGGCGAGGCTCGCCTGCAGGAATTGGCGGTCACGGTCTCAGGCGTGCATCTCAAGAGTGACGGCGGCGTCCATGCCACGCTCGACCATGCCCTCATCCATCTCGATCCTCTGCATGTAACCGGCGAGGAGACCGACCTGCATGCACAGGGGACGCTTTCGCTGAAAGAGAAGCGGCAACTGGACTTCTCCGCCAGCGGAACGATCAACCTGAGGGTAGCCGAGACGTTGGACCCCGACCTGACCGCCAGCGGAAACACCACCATCCAGGTCGAGGCGCACGGTCCACTGATGAATCCCGGCCTTAGGGGCCGCGTCGATTTCCAGGACGGGGAACTCTCCCTCGAAGATCTGCCCAACGGTCTTAGCCAGTTACATGGGACTCTGGAATTTAACCAAGACCGGCTTGAAGTCAAGAATCTCACCGCCATGACCGGCGGCGGCCAACTGACCCTTGCCGGCTATCTGGCCTACCAGCACGGACTGTATGGCGACTTGACGGCCACAGGAAGCGGTATTCGTATCCGTTACCCGGAGGGGGTCAGCGCCCTGGCCGACGCCTCGCTCCACTTGCAAGGTCCGCAAAACAACCTGCTGCTCTCGGGCGACATCCTAATCACCCGATTCAACGTAAGTCCCGACATTGACATGGCGGCGCTTGCCGCACAGACCAGTGCCGTCGAGGCCATCGCGCCCCCAGACGCCCCGTCCAACCACATCCGGCTCGACGTGCACATCGCCTCCTCGCCGCAGTTGAACTTTCAAAACGCCTATGCCAAGCTGGCCGGTAACGTCGATCTCCGCCTACGCGGCACCGTGGCCACACCCTCTCTGCTGGGCCGCATCTCCATCACTGACGGCAGCGCCATCCTCGCCGGGACCCGCTATGAATTGCAGCGCGGCGACATCTACTTTACCAACCCGGTGCGCATCCAGCCCTCCATCGATCTCAACGCCACCGCCCGCGTCGAGGACTACGACATCACTCTTGGCCTGCATGGAACGCCGGAGAAAATGGCGGTAACCTATCGTTCCGATCCTCCGCTTCCGGAAGCCGACGTGGTGGCGCTGCTAGCCCTGGGCCGGACCGAAAGCCAGCAACGCCTTTACACGCAGCAACAGCAGCAGGCACTCGCCAACCCCACCACCGATGCCCTGCTCGGCGGCGCCCTTAACGCGACGGTGAGCAGCCGCGTGCAGAGGCTCTTTGGCGCCGGAAGCGTCAAACTGGACCCCAACTACCTCGGCGCACTGGGCAACTCCACTTCGCGCATCATCGTCGAGGAACAGTTGGGCCGCAACCTCACCCTCACCTACGCCACCAACGTCAACACCACCAGCCAGCAGTTGATCCAGGCCGAGGTCGCCATCAACCGCCACGTTTCGTTACAGTTGGCCCGCGACGAATCCGGCGTCTTCTCCGTGGTAGTCAAGACCACCCGCCGCTATCGATAGAACTGGTTCGATGAATCCGCCTTGAAAGGGCACGGCTTGAGCCGTGCCGCAAATGAGGCGATAAGATTGCGGGCTTTAGCCCCTGAGAGGCGTCTCGGCAACTTCGACGGGGTGTATACAACCAGTTCCAGGTGCTCCGCGATGATTGCTCACCCGCACAAACGCAGAAGCTTGCAACCTTTCAGCGGAACCGGTGTCTATTAAGCGCGAGAGGAAAGTTGGCGGGAGCTTCTCCTGCATGTTCCGCCACAACGCACTCCATTTGCCTACTAGGAGGTTTTTCAACATGATCCGGACGATGTGCAATCTCCGCGCCGCGCTTCTGGCGGCGACACTCTCTGGAGCGATTCTCAGCCTTCCATTGGCATCTTTTGCGGCGCAGCCCAAGGCCTTGCCCTCCGACGAAGCCGCAATGGCGCAATCCGACAGCCCGGCGGCCAGCGAGGCGGCGGCGCGGCTCAACAAAAAGCAGTATCGCGATGTGAAAGTGAGTGTGGAAAACGGTATCGCCACCCTGACCGGCACAGTAGATCTCTACGAGTACAAGGCCGATGCCGAAAAGCGTGTCCACAAGGCCAAAGGCGTCGTCGCGGTCCGTAACTTGATCGAAGTTTCCGGGCCCAGCGTTCCTGACGGCGAATTGAAAGCCAAGCTGTCGGAAAAGCTTGCCTATGACCGCGTGGGCTACGGCAACGCCTTCAACGCCATCGGCATCGGCGTCCAAAACGGCGTTGTGACCGTAGGCGGCCATGCCCGCACCGATGTAGACAAGGACTCCGCGCTGGCGCTGGTGAGCACCTATCCCGGCGTCAAAGACGTGGTAGACGAGATCGAGGTCGATCCCCCCAGCCCGATGGACGACCGCACCCGCATGGAAGTGGCCCGCGCCGTCTATGGCTATCCGTCGCTGAGCAAGTACGCCATCGACCCCGTCAAGCCCATCCGCATCTCGGTGCAGAACGGCCACGTGGAGCTCTATGGCACGGTCGATACGCAGGCCGACAAGGACACGGCGTTCATCCGCGCCAACGGCGTCTCCGGCGTCTTCAGCGTAAAAAACTATCTGCAGGTCTCCGGCCAGCCCACCGAAGCGCAGAAGTGATTCAACTAAGTGGGTTCCCAGGGTCCCGATCTTAGGGCCCTGGGATACCACGAACCGTGCCGAGTCTTTTCTAGATCTCGACCGCTCAAAGACCTATCCGTGCCATCCATTCTGTCATCCTGAGCGA
>CAZGHZ010000005.1:0-87548 GCA_964525655.1 uncultured Occallatibacter sp. | reverse complement strand
TACTTCAACGACGCGCAGCGCCAAGCCACCAAAGACGCGGGCCGCATGGCCGGCCTCGACGTGCTCCGCCTGGTCAATGAACCCACCGCCGCCGCCCTCGCATATGGTCTCGACCGCGAGAAGGCTGGGACGATTGCCGTCTATGATCTCGGTGGCGGGACATTCGATATTTCGATCCTCAAGCTGCGTGACGGCATCTTCGAGGTGCAGTCCACCAACGGCGACACGCACCTGGGCGGAGACGACATCGACAACCTGCTGCTGGCCGTTGCTCTCGATGAGATTCACGCCGAGCACGGCGTCGACCTGCGCCTTCATCCCGGCGCGGTGCAGGCCGTGCGCAAGGCCGCTATCGAAGCTAAGATTCGCCTCTCGACCGAGCAGGTCGCCCACTTCGACATCGAACTGCCTAACGGCGACCGCTACCAGCGGGAGATTCCTCGCGACGTCTTCGAGCTGTTGATCGAGCCAGTCCTCGCACGCACGGCAGGACCATGCAAAAAGGCCCTCACCGACGCTGGAGTGACGCCCGAACAGATCGACGAAGTAGTGCTCGTCGGCGGCTCCACGCGCATTCCGGCTGTGCGCGAATTGGTTGACGAACTCTTCCATCTTTCTGCCCGCGGCAAAAAGCCACACACTGAACTCAATCCCGACGAGGTCGTAGCCCTGGGCGCCGCGGTGCAAGCCGACATTCTTGCCGGCGCATCGAAGAGCACTGAAGAGATGCTTCTGCTCGATGTAACTCCGCTCTCGCTGGGCATCGAGGCTCTGGGCGGCGTGGTCGCGCGCATCATTCAGCGCAACTCGACAATCCCAGCTTCGGCTACCGAGCACTTTACAACCGGGGTGGACGGGCAAACCAACGTAGCGATTCACGTCTTGCAGGGCGAGCGCGAACTCGCCGCCGACTGCCGTTCGCTGGCGCGCTTCGACCTCAAGGGCATTCCGCCGATGAGTGCAGGTTTGCCGCGCATCGAGGTCAAGTTTCTCATCGACGCCGACGGCATTTTGCACGTCTCCGCGCGCGAGCAGCGCAGCGGGCAAGCCGCGCAAATAGAGGTAAAGCCGACCTATGGACTAACGGACGAGCAGGTCGAGAGCATGATTCTCGAATCCTTTGACAACGCCGAGGCTGATTTTGCCAAGCGGCTGCTGATCGAGGCCCGCAATGAAGCGGAGACGATTCTTGCCGCCGTCGAGCGTGCTCCGCAGAGCCCCGCATGGGCGCAGTTGCGCGGCGAAGAGCAATCGGCGATCACGGCTGCGCGCGACCGTTTGATTCAGGCCAAGGCAGGCGAAGACGCGGCCCAGGTCCGCAACGCGACATTGGCATTGGATCAAGCCACGCACCGCTTTGCCGAGCTGATGATGGAGGCTGCGGTATCGAGCGCCTTGCGCGGCAAGACGATGGAGTCGGCCGGCGAGGAACTGGCCGAGCCGGTGACTGCGCCGCATGATTTTGCCCCGGCAGAGTTCAAGTGATCCCTTCTTCCGTAGAAGCGAACGTTCTGAACAGGTCCCGGTTGTATGTGTGCAATAATGCGGGCTGGAGGAAACTGAGATGAAATCTCTTCTCTGTTTTGTTTTTCTTCTTTCTGCTTCCGTTGTGAGTATTGCGCAAAAGGAACCTGTGAAGGAGTACCCGATCAAGGTGCATGTGAGTTCTTCGGAGCTCCAAGGCTCTGGCACGCAACAGAATCAGATCCTGCGGGTTGTCATCGATGGGAAGAAGTATCAGTTGATCGCACTTGGATCGGTGCCCTGGGCGTTGCCGGTGGGTGACTATCGGGCGCGTATTACCGAAGATAAGCCGATTCAGGGAGGGAAGTACGAGCGGCACTATGAGATCATCTTCTCCGACGGAAAGACGACGCAATATGAGGTAGGGGGCGAATCGGAGTAGGGGGCCGGGAACACCTGTAGGTGTGCTGCACGAACCCCCGGTCAGAGCGCGGGTCGGTGCAGAAGATACCACTCGCCGCGACGTGAATGCAGTTTGGAGACACCAAATTGGACCAGAATAAGTCCAGCACGACCACAGCAATCCCCGCCGACAAGCTCGTGCGCGTTACGTTCCAGCCGGAGGGCAAGACGGTCGAGTTCGAATTCGGCACGCTGCCCTACGAGCATCACGGCAAGCCGATGTCGTTCCTTGACGTGGCAGAGAACTTCGGCGTCTTCCTCGACCACGCCTGCGGCGGCGTCTGCGCCTGCACTACCTGCCACCTGTGGATCAAAAATCAGGCGGGCATCAGCGAGGCCGAGGACGACGAGCTCGACCGGCTCGATATGGCCGCCGACCAGCAATTGAACTCGCGTCTTGGCTGCCAGGCCATCATCACCCGCCCCGGCGAGTACGTCGTCGAGATTCCCAAGTGGAACCGAAACATCGTCTCCGAGGGCAAGCCGCTGACCCTCGCCGAAGAAAAGTAGAAAAATGGGTGCCCCACATCTCGATTCTGAGATGCGGGAATGACGACCTCATTTGGCCGGACAAATATAGGAGAAACTCCCAATGCCGCGCGAGATTCACTGGACCGACGCCGAAGAGATCGGCATTCAACTCCAGGAGAAGTTTCCCGATCTCGACCCTTTGACGATCCGATTCACAGACCTGCACCGCTACGTCACCGAATTGGAAGGCTTCGCCGACGATCCGGCTCAATCAAATGAAGCGAGGCTAGAGGCCATCCAGATGGCTTGGCAAGAAGAGTTCGAGGACGCGCAGGAATAGAACCGGTTTGAATCACCGCCCCTCGCGTTCTCCCGCCCAGCCATTACCGCCTGTCTAACTTTGTTCCCGATCCTCCCACTCGCTCCACCCGAACGAACCTTCGAAGTGCTGGAACTCCTTCTTCTCTCCCGGCACAAGGTAGACGCTGAGCACGTCAAAGCGCACCGGCGGCGCGCTCTCCTGGGGCAGTTGGCGGACGTACCGCCGGGCAAGCCGCCGCAGTGTGTTCCTCTTGTGTGAATCAACGGCAATCTCCGCCGGTGAAGCATCGCGAGCGGTCCGGGTCTTCACCTCGACAATGCACAGCATCGTCCCCTGCCATGCGATCAGGTCCACATCGCCGGGCACGTCGCCCGACGACCAGCGCCGCGCCACCACGACATAACCCTTGCGCCGCAGATAGAAGAAGGCAGCCGTCTCGCCCTCGATACCCGTGGCCAGATGCGCGGGCAGAGCATCACCACGCCCTTGTCTTCGCACCGCCCAGGCAAGTCCCGCTAGCGCCCTCTCCTCGCAGCCGATCCGCATCTGCTCCATCCATCCCATGGCACTCCATTCTCAACCGGTCAAGCGAAAGGTGCAAATCTTCTGTGCAAGCCCGTCCGCCGCATCTGGCCAATCGGCTTGCTTTTCAAACTGGAACAGACGAGTGCTGATCCGGGAAGCGTTGTCTTCCGGTTGTGGATTCAAGGCCTGACGCTTGCCCAGCTACCGATGAAATGAATGGGACTGAAGGCTCGCAGGAGAAAGGCACGGTTATGTCTCAAGGCTTGCTCACAGGCATCTTCTCACAGCGCGGCGCAAAGGCTCCGCCCGTTCCTATCAGCCTGCGGCCGCCCGCTGAAACGCGGATTGATGTGGAGCCGGACCGCAGCTTTGAATACGCGCTCGATGCGCTGCCGGTCAACGCAATGTTCTGCGACCGGGAGCTGATTCTGCGCTACCTCAATCGAAATTCGCTCAAGACGCTGGAGAATCTGAAGCAATACCTCCCGGTGCCTGTGGACAAGATCGTAGGCAATTCGATCCATATCTTTCACAAGTCGCCGCAGAATATCGACAGGATTCTGGGCGCGGGACGGGGCGTGCATCATCTACCGCACAAGGCAACCATCCCGCTGGGGCCGGTCAAGCTCGACCTCAATGTCGAGGCGATGACCGGCAGCAGCGGCGAGTTCATCGGCGCTGTCGTCGTCTGGGGTATCAGTACCCAGGCGGCTATCGACGCGGTGCGCGCGGCGCAGGAGTCGCAGCGCAACGACATCGAGCATCTGAACGGCAATCTGCAGATGGTGGCCACGGCCACCCACGAGATCGAGTCTAGCATCGCCGAGATCGCAAAGAACGCAGCGAACGTTGCACAGGCCTCTGAGAAGTCGCGCGCCGCCAGTGCCGAGAGCAAGGGGGCCATCGAGAGCCTGCGCGCCTCTAGCAGCGGAGTCGCCAAGGTGGCCGAGCTGATCGCCTCCATCGCTACGCAGACCAGCGTGCTGGCGCTCAATGCAAGTATCGAAGCGGCTCGCGCCGGTGTGCATGGCAAGGGCTTTGCTGTGGTCGCCGGCGAGGTGAGGCGTTTGGCCGAGCAGACCGCATCGGCCACAGCAGAGATTCAGGCCAAGGTCACAGCCATCGGCGTCGATGTAGCCACAGCCATGGGGGCAATCAACCTGATCTCCAGCCAGACCGAAGAGCTGTCGGGGCTCTCGCATCAAATGGCCGCCGCAGCTGAGGAGCAACATCTGGCCACGCAGGAGATGGCGCAGAACCTCGAGCGCGCCGCACACCGCACCTCGGAAATCGCCAACATGAGGGTCGAATAGGTGGTGCGGTAACGAAGAGAGACGCATCCCGAGTTGGGCTTGCAAATCGAGTAGGACAACTCGAACCTCAGGAGCCCCATATCTGACGCAGTCTCATCGCGTCAGATGTGGGAAACCACGAACCCATGGGTGCCCCACCCTCGTCGCGTGTTTGTCTTTTCGGCTAGGGTGGGATACCCATGCGCCATAGCTTCAGGCCAGACCAGCTTCCTTTTCCGCCAACGTCAGCGCTTCCTCCAGGATGTCCAGTGCCACCGTGGCCTCCTGCTCGCTGACGACTAGCGGCGGGCAAAGCCGTATCGAGGTCTCGCCGCAACCGAGGATCATCAACCCGCGCTCAAAGGCCAGCGTTTCCACGCGGTTGCGCAGCACTGTCGCAGGCTCGCGGGTCGCCTTCTCCTTCACGAGTTCGACGCCGATCATCAATCCTCGTCCGCGCACGTCGCCCACCGTCGGGTGAGTTTGCTTCCAGCCCCTCAGCCGCTCCAGCATTAACTCACCCACACGCGTCGCATTGGCCAATCCCTCGCGCTCGATAATATCGATCGTAGCCAGCGCCGCCGCAATCGAAACCGGATTGCCGCCGAAGGTCGAGGCGTGCGAGCCTGGCACCCAATCCATGATTTCAGCGCGGCTCATGCAAACCCCCAGCGGCATGCCGCTCGCGATTCCCTTGGCCATGCAGACGATATCCGGCTCGACGCCGGAGTGTTGAATCGCCCACCACTTGCCGGTCCGTCCCGCGCCCGACTGCACCTCATCCGCCACCAGCAAAATCCCGTGCCGGTTGCAGATCGCCCTTAGCTCGCGCAGGAAGTTATCCGGCGCAACCACGTAGCCGCCCTCGCCCTGGATCGGCTCGATGAAGATGGCGGCCACCTCCTCCGGCGCGAGGATCGTCTTGAAGAGCCTCTCCTCGATATAGCGCGCGCAGCCCCTGCTGAAGGCCTCTTCCTCCTGCGCCCCGCCCGTGCAGCCGCGATAAGCGTAGGGATAGGGCACATGCGTCACGCCTGGAACGAGCGGCGAGAATCGGCGCTTCTGCTGCGGCTTCGAGCCGGTCAGCGAGAGCGCGCCCATGGTGCGGCCGTGAAAGGCTCCCAGGAACGAAATCACCTGCTGCCGCCCCGTGTGGTAACGCGCCAGCTTCAGCGCGCACTCGATTGCCTCGGCGCCCGAATTACCATAGAAGACCTTGTGCGGCCCCTGCATAGGAGCAATCGCCGAGAGCCTCTCGGCCAGATCGGTCAGCGGCTCGTTGTAGAAGTCCGTCCCGGAGATGTGGATCAGCTCCGCCGCCTGCTTTTGTATCGCGGCCACTACTTTAGGGTGGCAGTGGCCGGTCGAAACCACTGCGATGCCCGAGGCAAAGTCGAGAAACTCGTTGCCGTCCACGTCTTCCACGCGAATGCCACGCCCGCGCTTTGCAACGAGCTGATAAGACCGCGTGTAACTCGGTGAGATCAACCGTTCGTCGGCTGCGACTGCTGCCTGAGCCTTGGGTCCGGGCAACGGACAGACCAGCTTCGGTCCGAATTGCGCATGAATCTCTTGCTTGGTCATCTTCGCATCCCCCTCAATATACGACTGTCGTCCTGAGCGAAGCGCAGCAAAGCCGAAAGACCTGCGGTTCCGTCTCTGGACCTGTTCAATGCACTCATGGGCAGCCCCACCCGGTCGAAACCGGCAAGGCGGAACGTTGCAAGGGGAATCTTCGCTACTCGGCAATTAATCGCTGGCAAAGAGGCTGGGCCGGGTGCGCTGGGGCAGCACACGCAGGTGACGCCGCGGGCAGATGCTGCGCTCGCGCGACCGCGACCAACGCCGGTTGGCTGGTACAAGCGGTCGATTGGCAGCGCGCAAATGCATAAGAACCCCGCTGGCCCGAGGATAGATCATTTTCGATTGCTCTGTACAGCGGAAGCATTGCGCCGGTGAGGGTCAGTTTCCAGGAAGCCGTCCAACCACCATCAACGAGAATGAATTCTTAACGATCCCGAATAGAAGACAGCTGATTTGGTCCCTTGCAGGAATCTGCCGGGCGATCACTGACGCGCAACATCGTAAATCTCCCGCCACGTGTTTTCACAATGAAAAAGTGGCTGGGCCCATCACCGGCATTCTCAGCCGCCTCGACCTCGCTTGTTGACGCGATGGCGCAATTCCGAAATGCAACGAAGTCGGTGGCGCCTAGCTTGTGAAGTTTCAAATGCCTATTGTGCAGGTTTGTCAGGTTTCCCTGCGCTGACCAGTCTTGCGCATCTCGCCAGGGCCGGCGGACCCATTCATCGACGAAATTGACAGGATCGAGGCCCACGGGCTGAATTCGAACGACTTCGTCATCGACGATCTTGTAGTTCATGAGACTTACTGAGGATCCCCGGCTCTCATCAATGGATTGGATGCTGAATTGAATCTGAAATCCGTCTGCACTTACACTTCGGAGGTAGGGAGGGATGTCGTTACAGATATACCCGTATTGCTCATCGTGAAAGAGCTGATACTGCATTCCAAGATCCGATGGCCGGACGGCGTCGATGAAAAGGCCCTGCCAACAGGAGGTGGGCCATGGATTGACATGAGTCGCCACGACAAACCAACTGCCCTTTGGATCGCGGGGAGAGATCATGTAATCGAGCCCCTCGAACGCTCCTGCTATGCTGTTGTACGGCTTGGAGGTGAAGTTAACCGCCGGTTTCAATTTTCCGTCCTCGCCTGGCGCAAAGACATCCAGTTCGGCGTCGCTACCGTAGGGAATCCCAAAACCGGTAAGGATTGCAACGAGCTTGCGCGCATCCGGAATGGTTTCAACCTTGATAGACACATCGTCCAGATAGAGTCCCGTCCACGGACCCCCGTCGTTCTCGTCGAATATCGATTGTTTGTCAGGAGGGGGCGGGACGGGAATCGCCAGCCGAGCATACAGATCGCCCTCCAGTTTGCGCACTTCAAAGGCGCTGTTGGGCTGGCAAAGGAAGTAGCTCTGTAGCGCGGTGTAAAGGCTGTGCTTGAACTGCTGGATCTGTTTGATGGCCTCCGGGGGGACATCCGTGTTGCCTTCGTCTTCAGAGATCTTCTGTGCAGCGTCCCGAGCCGCACGCATCTCTGCGGCACTTCGCTCAAAGGCAGTCCAGTCGCATTTGACCGGTTGTGTCTGAGCAGACCCTGATAAATTAGCGCAAAGAAATGCCACGATGACGAACGCGTAACGGGAAAGTGACTGGGCTTTCATGGCAATGGAAACTGACGCTGCAAGTATGCTCTATTAGTCTCTGGGCTGCAACTTCGATTTTGGGATGATTGGTGAGCATCAAACTTCGTCATGACTGCAATTTGGAATCCCTGAGAACCCCACAAGTCTCGGGAAGCCTCAGCACGCCCCTCCAGCTAAGATGAAATCTACCTATGGCGAACTCTTCAACCCAGACCACCCACCGCGAAAAGAGAGCAGCCTCTGCGGCCTCCATCGTGTATGCCTTACCGTGGGTTTGATTTTTCTGGGCATCGACTTGCATGGCCATCCGCATCGGCACAGGCTACATGCCGTCCATCTGCTGTCCAGGAAGCAGCTTTTCATTGAGGGGGCCTTGCCGCTCGCCCGGGGGGTTAGATTCTCCGTTTCTTCGTCTTCAGCATTGAATCAACGACTTAATCGGCCACCGCCCAAAAAGAAAAGCCACCGCTGGTTGGCGGTGGTTTTTCTCTTTGACCGACACGGTTTGCTTCCAGTCGGAAGCTTAGTCGCAACAGTCAGGCAATGTCACAAGCCGTGCTTCGAGCAGCGCCTCGATTGTGCCCAACGCTTCAAGCACTTTCTCAGAGACCGGCGCGTCGACCTGCACCAGAGCGAGCGCTTTCACTGGCTTCACTCCCCCACGCTCGCGGCCCAAGGCAAAGTTGGCGATGTTGACGCCGTGCTCACCCAGTATCGTGCCGATCTTGCCGATGACGCCCGGAACGTCGAGGTTGCGGCAGACCAGCAGGTTGCCCTCGAGCGGCGTCTCGATATCAATACCCTCAAAAACCAGTAACCGCGGCTGTTCACCGCGAATCACCGTTGCACTGGCGTTGCTCTCGCCAGCGGCCGAATGCAGCTTGATCGTCAACACGGTCGTCGCGCCGCCGCGATGGCCCTCTTGCATGTCTTCCTTGATCTCATGAATGCGGATGCCGCGCTCCTCAGCGAAGGCTGCCGCATTAATCTTGTTCACATTCTCCGAGCCGGCCAGCAGCCCGGCAATCGCCGCATTGCGCACCAGTTCGGTTTTTGTCTCGGCCAGCGAGCCGCCGTAGACGAGATCAATGGCCTCAATGCCGCCTTTGCCCGTCTGCGCCAGGAATGAGCCCAGACGCCCGGCAAGGTCGATATACGGCGCCAGAACGACGTACTCCTCATGCGTCAGCGAGGGCAGATTCACGGCATTCTGCACCACGCCGAGTTTCAGATAATCGCGCACCTGGCGAGCAATCTGGATGCCCACAGCCTCCTGCGCCTCGCCCGTAGAACCGGCAATATGTGGCGTCAGAATGACGTTGTCCAACGTCGCATAGGGTGAGTCCTTCAAAGGCTCAGACGCAAAGACATCCAAAGCTGCGCCCGCAACTTGGCCACTCTTGAGAGCCTCGATCAGCGCCTCATCGTCAATTAGCTCGCCGCGCGCGCAGTTGACGATGCGTACGCCCTTCTTCATCGTCGCCAGCGTCTTTGCGTTGATCACGCCCGTCGTCTGCGGCGTCAAGCCGACATGCAGCGTCAAGTAATCGGACCCCGCAAGCAATTCATCGAGCGTCACGAGTTTGATACCGTTCTCCCTGGCCACAGCGGCCGAGACAAACGGATCGCTGCCGATCAGCTCCATGCCGAAGCCCTTTGCGCGGCGGGCTACTTCGAGGCCGATGCGCCCCAGGCCCAGAATGCCCAACGTCTTGCCGCGCAACTCCGAGCCCTGCAGGATCTTCTTCTCCCACTTGCCTGCATGCATCGACGCATTGGCCGAGTAGACCTTGCGCGCCAGCGTCAGCATCAGTCCGATGGTCAGCTCGGCCACGGCGACTGCATTCGCGCCCGGCGTATTCATCACCACAATGCCGCGCCGTGTTGCCGCAGCGGCGTCGATATTGTCCACGCCCACGCCGGCCCGGCCAATCACGCGCAGCTTGGGCGCGTGTGCCATCAGGGCATCGTCGGCCTGCACCGCGCTGCGAACCACTAAGCCATCCGCGTCGGCGAGAGCAGCCGGCAAACCGTCGGGTAGTTGGTCATGCGTTAGAACTTCCCACCCCGGCTCGGCCGCAAACACGGCCAGCGTCGCCGGAGACACCTTCTCTGCCAGAACGATCTTCATTGCGACTCCCTTGTCCTTGCGTGCAGTTTCGTACTCGTCAAAGCGGATGCCATTTTGCTCGCAGAGAATCTCGAACATCCGCACCACGGCCGCGTGGGGCTTGCCCTCGTCGCGCTCGTACTTGGTGAGCGAGTTGGCATGAACCCCCAGCCGCTCGGCCATCTCATATTGAAACAGGTCAAGCTGCTTGCGCGCGATCAGCAGCTTTTCCCCAAAACTTAGTTCGGACATGAAAAACAGCTCCTAGCTTTTAGCTCTTAGCTTTTAGCTAAAAGCTCGGCCTTCCAACTCCATCCACAAACCACAACCTCTTGGGTGCCCCAGGTCCCTCGCATTTGGGGACCTGGGAAACTACGAACCACAACCAGCTGACAGCTAGCTCTTCGTCGCGTCAGCGTACACCGCCTGCGCCGCCGCCACGCCCTGCCCATAGGTCACCGGCAGACTCAGCACGTCCTTGGCGATATGCTCCATCGCGCCCAGGAACGCCACCGTGTCCAGGTAGTCGAAGAAGCCCAGATGCGCAACGCGGAAGATCTTGCCCTGCATCGAGCCCTGTCCATTGGCCGTCACCAGGCTGAACTTGGCCTTCAGCGCCTTCACCACCGTGCCTGAATCCATCCCTTCGGGCACAGCAACCGCGGTCGCCGCGGCCGAAGGCGACACCGGCGCAAAGAGCGTGAAGCCCAGCGCTACCAGCCCCGCACGAGTTGCCTTGGCATTGACTTGCGCATTGTCGATCAGCGCGATGCGGCCCTTTTCGAGATCGCCGCCGGCCTGCCCGGCGATGTAATCGAGCGCCGCCCCCAGCCCGGCAACCAGCGCGACCGCAGGAGTGTACGCGGTCTCGCCCTTACCCTGGTTCTTGCGCTCCTTGCGCAGATCAAAGTAGTAGCGCGGGCTCTTTGCTGCTTCCATTGTCTTCCAAGCCTTCTCGCTTACGCTCAGATAGGCCAGCCCCGGCGGAATCATCACCGCCTTCTGCGAGCCGCCGATCACAATGTCCACGCCCCAGCCGTCCACGTCGATCGTCTGCGTGCCCAGGCCGGTGATACCGTCCACGATCAGCAGAGTGTCGGTTTCCTTGACGAGCTTTGCAACGGCTTCGACATCATGGCTAACAGCGGTAGAAGTCTCCGAAGCCTGCATGTAGACAGCCTTGTGCTCCGGCTTCAGAGCCGCTTTCACCTCAGCCATGTCAAAGGTCTGTCCGTACGGCCTCTCGACCACATCGACCTGGCAGCCGAAGGCCTTGGTCAGGTCCACCCAGCGCTCGCCAAACTTGCCCGCCGTCAGCACCAGCACGCGATCGCCCGGAGAGGTGATATTCGAGACCGAAGCCTCCATCGCGCCCGTGCCCGAACAAGACAGCAGCAGGACATCATTCTGCGTGCCGACGAAGACTTTGAGCTGAGCGATCACCTTCTGAAAGAGCGCACGGAACTCCGGTGTGCGATGATGAATGTCGGCCGCCGCCATGGCAAACTGGGCTGCGGGAAGAAGCGGCGTTGGGCCGGGCGTAAACAGGCGCGTCTTGCGAATCATGAAGATCTCCTCGTTTTCTGCCGGGGACGAACAGGCCTGGAGTCGAGACTCGACTTGCTCAGCATCCCTTTGGCGATGGGCTAGTCACATAATACACAAATTTGTTGTTTATGTGATTTTTATTTTCTGTGGAAATTATCTTGACTCCGGAGTCTGGCAGTTTTCCGCCCCTGAGACCCAAGCACTTTGAATATATCTTTGACGGCATATCACTTGAAGGGTATATTACGATAAGAGAGTGAAATCATGGCCAGAAAGTGGAGAGATATTCGCAAGACCTTCCCGCCCGAGATCGAGGAGAGGATTCGACAGGAAGTGAAGGACGCCGCCGGGGTAATGACCCTCTATCAACTTCGGGAGGCGCGGAGCCTGACTCAGGTCAACCTGGCAAAGGTTCTCCAGGTCAACCAGGGCGCCGTCTCAAGGATGGAGAAGCGCGCGGACATGTACATCTCGACATTGCGGAGTTACATCCAGGCCATGGGCGGGCAACTCCAGGTCAAAGCTATCTTTCCCGAAGGCGAGGTCGAGATCGATCAGTTCGAGACCGTGGCCGAGCCGCCGGAGGAGAACCTCAATGCAATCCAAACCTAGCCCAGCGCAACTACAAACCAAAGCCGACGTTGGACCGCCGTCCGCCTTTCCTTATGATCTGTATAAGGGGACGAAAGTCTGGGAGATCGTTGACAAAGCAATTGAGGATCTAGCCAATAACCACGACATTGCCGAAACCACGCGGCGTGATTATATCGTTGGGTATATCTGCAAACAGCTAGAACGTTTGTAACCGGAAGGAAAGAGAATCAAATGCCCGAAGCAGGTACAACAGAAACTCAGGTCAACCAGCAGATCGTCCTTGCCATGAAGGCCCATGACGCGGTTCGCACCACCACGCTGCGCCTCATCAAGAACGCCCTCAAGAACAAAGCCATCGAGAAGCGCGAGATGCTCACTGCGGCCGAGGAACAGCAGGCTATGGCGACGATGATCAAGCAGCGCCGCGACTCGATCGAGCAGTTCACCAAGGGCGGCCGCCCTGAGCTGGCCGACAAGGAGGCCGCCGAGATCGCGGTCATCGAGGAATTCCTGCCCAAGGCGCTCGACGACTCCGCTCTTCAGGCTCTGATCGCCGTGGCCATTCAGGAAGTCGCCGCAACTGCGGGCAAAGCCCCCACCCCCAAAGAGATGGGCCAGGTGATGAAGGCCGTGCAGGCAAAGCTGCAAGCCGCCAGCCTCCGCGCCGAAGGCCGCATTGTCAGTGAAATGGTGAAGAAGGCATTGGCCGGATAGGAAGGGACTATTCTTGGAACCACCTAGGGAGGTTCAGCCTTGGCCCAGGCCGATTCGCGAGAGGAAAACGTCCATCTCCGCGCGGGTTGCACCTTCGGCATGGATTGAGTCGTAGGTTGGGTTGCGCGGATCTCGCAAGATGAATTGAACCCCGACGCCGTCGTTGCCCCAACGCAGGGCTTTGACCGTCAGGGAGATCGAATACTCGGTCCTGGGCATGCCCTCTTCTGTCTTCTTGAGCGTCATCTGGACCAGCGTGCCAGGGTACCAGCGCTCCTCCGTCACGACAAACAATCCTGTGGAGCTGATATCACGAATGGTCTGCGGCACAGGAGTACCGCCGGTAAAAAAGAAGGCCGTGAGGCCGGGCACCGTCTCCCGTACGTTCTTACGGGGTTGAACAGGATCTGGAGAGAGCAACTTCTGTAGCCAGCTCTTCTTCTTTTGGGCCTGTTCTTTCGACGGCTCAGGCTTGGCAGCCCCCACCGCTGGATCGGAAGGAACTTCTTGCTCTCTGGGGCGCTCGACTTCCTTCGCAGGAGCAGGAGCGGCCCTCATCTCTCTCGAAGGAGCCGGAGTCACGCTCGCAGCCGGCTCCAGCCTTGCACTCATCGCCTCTTCAGTAGCATTGGCCGCGGCGCCCGAGCCAAAGAGCACCGCGAGTTCATGCTCCACATCCTCGACACGGCCGAAAGCAATCTGATCTCCCGGCTGGGTATGGGAAGCAAAGATCGTATGTACGGGCAACGCCAGCACGCTCGAAGCCAGCGGGCTCGATGACGAAACGCGGAAGGTGGGGAAAAACTCCACCGTCTCAATGACACGATGATTTCTATCGAGGTAGATCAGATCGAGAGGAACCGGCACATCCAACACCGGGATTCCCCGGAATGGAGTCATCCAAAGCCCTGCGCCGGATTTTGGCGTCAGCCCCGGTAGCCGTTCCGCAAGGATCGATGCGGAAAAGTCGCCGCAAGCGATCTCCACGCCGAGGATGTATCCTCTGGTCTTGTTGTACGCGCAGCGGTTCTTCGTTTCACCGCAGTCCCCCATCCCAGGCGTATTGTCGCCATATGGGTGGTACACTCCGGCCTCGCGCGATCGATCCACTGCTGCGTCTCCGTTCAGAAGAGAAACACTCCTGCTGTGGCTTCCAGCTCCCCCTTCTCTATCGGCTGATTCGAACTTGCGCATCACTCTCCATGAGAAGAAGATGAGAACCAAGCCCTCCGGTGAGGTCCCCTATCGGCTGTAGCCACTCAACGATTCCGTTAGACTACTGCTCTCCGCCGCTGGTTGCCTTGTGGAAGAGCAAACCCTGAACCACAGAATATAATAGCAATTTCGATGCCAAAGAATCCTGTGATTTCTCGGTTTTTCAGTTGATCCTTCCCAAAATGGGACGAAAACCCGGAAATCCTCGAACTACACGTCCGAAGACCGCCCTCTAGAAAACCTTTTCCAACGGAAGCAGGCCTTTCATGCCATGCTGCTTGCATCCCCTTGCGGCCGCCGCGCATCGGCGGCGCCGGCGATCTGCGAAGTGTGAACCCGGTTTCGGCCGCGCGGGCGTTCCACTTCACTCCCTCTCCGGCTGCGCGGAGTTGGCAAGAAGGCCGTAACAGCCGGACAAAGACTTGGGGGATGAGCTCTAGAGCGTCTAATCCTCGATAAACAAACAAATCAAGCTTGCATTTGCTCTGCTGGTCTCTTACCATCCTTGGCAACCTTCACCGCAGTCGGGCCCCCTCTCTTAAATTGAACCCCCTTGTCGCTCACAGGCGATCCGAGCGAAGAAAGCTAAGGTGCGGTCGCAATGCTTACTCTCTTCTCTCAAGCCATTTTCATGGCGTTTGCCGCTTTTCTTCTAGAGTCTCTCCTACCGGCCCAGACCACTGTGCCGCAGTCCTACACACTTACCGTTTCTTCGGGCATGGCGCTCGAATCCATGTCTCTCAACGCCGCGGTGGAGGCAAGGGTCTCGCGCTTCGGTCCGAGAGAGTTTGTCGATGTGACCGGGAAAGCGCAGGCAGGTCAGGCCAGGGCTGTTCATGTGCGCCACTGGTTTGACCTGGTCACTCACAAGGTCTACACGCTCGATGTGGTCCAGAACACCTGCTCCTCTATGAGCTTTACCGCGCCGGATATGCCTGCCGCGTACGACCCGGTTGCCAGCCCTGCGCCCTCTGCGGAAGAACTCGCCGCATTCAACAAAACCGTCCTGCGCCGGGAGAGCATCAACGGCATTGCGGCCAAGCTCTCGGAAACCACCAGCGATCAAGGCAAGATGAGCGTTTGGGCTGCGGAGAATGGGAACTACCCGGTCAAGGTGGTGATGACCTTTCCGGGCGCTCCGCAGCCTATTTTGATGCTGGAGGTGAAAGAACTGCGCTTCGTGAAGCCGGATATCTCACTGCTCACGCCGCCGGCCAACTGCACGACCCACGCGCAGGGCGAATGGACCGCCACCGGGACGAGCGGTCACTTTGACCTGAACATCGATGCGGAAGGATCGGGATCGGTCGACTTGAAGACCGGCAAGGCTACGGGGGACGCGACGGTCAAATCCAGCAATAAACCGCGCTGACCTTGCGCGCCATCGTGTCGGCGGCGGGAATCCCGTGCACTTCCGCCCATTTCAAAACAACAAATAAGATTTGCCAAGGAGCCATCATGAAATTCATCTTCCGCACTCTGCTCGTGGTGCTTGCCGCGCTTACGCTTGCTTCAACCGCCTTCGGCCAGACCGATGCAGCCGGATCGAAGGATTATCCCGGACTTACTCGCCCACAGAATTACTACATCGATAGTTATCGGGAGTTGCGCTTTGATTCCTTTACCTTCCGGGTAAAGGAAAACGGCCATGAGAAGAAACAGGATGTTGAAGGGCACCATTACTACTTCACATACCGTTACAATTCCCAACGAGACCCCTCGAAGGGAGCGATGCCCAGTGCTCTGGAGGTGCTTTGCAATTACCAGAATGCGGTGAGTGCAGTTGGCGGAAAAGTGTTGTTAGAAGAGGGCGAAGGTGGTGATCGCTATACGACGGTCCACTTCACCAAGGGAGGCAATGAGGTGTGGATGGCGCTTCACGTCGTCGCATGGGGGGCGGTATACAACATGGATATCATCGAAAAGCAAGCGATGCGGCAGGAGGTTACCTTAGACG
The DNA here is from genome assembly GCA_964525655.1 of uncultured Occallatibacter sp. Classification (GTDB taxonomy): domain Bacteria; phylum Acidobacteriota; class Terriglobia; order Terriglobales; family Acidobacteriaceae; genus Telmatobacter. Next base: position 71,639 of record CAZGHZ010000005.1, on the reverse strand, counting down.
CGGCGGCCATGGCCACAAGCATTGCCGACAGCGGCAGCGTGGCCATCTACGGCATCAATTTCGACACCGCCAGTTCCGTCATCAAGCCGGAATCTGAGCCGGCCATCGATGAGATCGCCAAGCTGCTCACCAACAATCCCACGCTGAAGGTGTATATCGTCGGCCACACCGACATGGTGGGCGACGCTGCCAGCAACATGAAGCTCTCGCAGGCCCGCGCGCAATCGGTCATCACCGCTCTGGTCTCGAAGCATGGCATCGCCGCCGCCCGCTTGATCGCATTCGGCAATGGCCCTTACGCCCCTGTCGCGTCGAACAAGACCGACGATGGCAGGGCCAAGAACCGCCGCGTCGAACTGGTTGAGATTGCGACGAAGTAGATGCGACTTAGGGGCGCTGTTTCGCGGCGCCCCTGAAGCTCCACCCCGCGGTGGCGGCGGAGTTTGCCTGATCAGGCCTGATTACACGTGGTCGCTTATTCCTATTCCTCAGATCTCAAAAGACCTCGGAAGGGCCGTCTGGCGGAGGAAGGTGCTTGAGCAGGCCGAGTTCGCCGGCCAGCCGCTCCAGCCTGACGCGAGTGGCCGCCGAGGGAGGAACCAGCGGCAGGCGAACCTGGTCGGTGCAGCGGCCCATCAAGGCTAGAATTGTCTTCACCGGGGCGGGATTCGACTCCCAGAAATTCGCCTCGAAGAGTCGGCCCCAGCGCCGCTCCAGCTCGCGGGCCTCGATCCAGTTGTTGTTCAGCGCGGCGCGAATCATGCGGCTCACCTCAACTGGCGCCTCGTTGGCCGCGACGCTGATCAGTCCTTGCGCGCCGACACCTATGGAGGCAAGCGCGAGGTTGTCGTCGCCCGAGAAAACCTTGAAGCCACGGGGCAGGGAGTGGACCAGTTGGGCGATCTGGGGCAGCTTTCCGCTGGCCTCCTTGATGGCCTGAATGTTCGACGCGGCCTCGACCAGGCGCACAACCGTCTCGGGATCGAGGCTGGCAGCCGTCCGTCCGGGCACGTTGTAGAGCGCAACCGGCAGAGGGGCTACGACCTGGGCTAGAGCCAGGAAGTGCTGGAACTGGCCCTCCTGCGAGGGCTTGTTGTAGTAGGGATTGGCCGACAGCACCGCATCCACGCCGCGGATCTGCTTCAACCTGGATGCAACTCGCACCAGGGTGCGAGTGGAGTTGTAGGTGCATCCGGCCCAAACCGGTACGCGGCCCTGAGCCGCATCGGCCACAATGCAGACCGTCATCAGCCACTCTTCCTCGTCCAGCGTGGCCGCCTCGCCGGTCGACCCGCAGGCCACCAGAAAGTCGATCCCCGAGTCGATCTGCCAGCCAACGAGCGATCTCAACGCCTGCTCATCGACCGATCCATCTACCCTGAAGGGCGTAACGATAGCAGTACCGCAACCTGTCGTATCCATAATAAGAAAAGTGTATACCGCGCGGGGCTCGAGCCAAAAACGTTGCGTGAATGCGGTGCAAAAAACAGCACTCTTGCGAAAAGCTCACGCCTGATTCTGTCGCGAATGCCGTGCGCTCGCATCGGATTCCAAAAGAGACAATCTCTACAACTGATCGAAGATGTCGCGGAAGTCGTGCGGGCCGGAGTGATGGGCCAGCCATTCGGCTCCTCTCACAGCGCCCAGGGCCAGGCAGCGGCGATCCTTGATCTCATGACGGATCTCGAGAGTGTCACTATCGCTGACAGCAGTGACGATATGCTCGCCCTTTGCGTCTCCCACGCGATGAGAGGCGATAAAGACCTCGCCGTTACTGGTCTTGGGCCGCGCAGCCTCGATGATCTGGCGCAGGGTTATCGCGGTGCCTGACGGGGCATCGAGCTTTGAGACATGGTGGGTCTCGTCGATGGTGTAGGTGTAACCGTCGAGTTGAGCGAGCTGAGCTGTCAGGCGGAAGAGCTTTTGCACGCCGATGGAGAAGTTGGTGCCGTAGAGCAACCCTCCGCCAAACTGCCTGGCAAGGGACTTCATCTCGTCCAGGCTCTCGTACCAGCCTGTAGTGCCGACGACGATGTTGCCGCCCAACGCCAGCACGGCACGTATGTTTTCCACCGCGGCCTGCGGGGCGGTGAAGTCGATGACGGCATCGACGCCGGCGAGATTGGCTTCGGTGAGGGCCGAGGCGTGCAGGTTTTCGTCGATGTCGAGTGCTCGCACTGAGTGGCCGCGCTCACGGGCCACCTCGGCGACAAGGCTACCGGTTTTTCCTTTGCCTAAGACTAAGAATTGCATTGTGACCTCACGATGACTTCGGCGGGACAAGACCATTTTATCTGGAAATCGGCGTTCACTCACGCACCAGGCGGGAGACGCGCCCCGAAGATGGCGGCGGCGTTATCCTGTGGAAGACCCATGGACGATTTCCAAGCTCGCAATCAAGCACCCGTGCCTCTCGTCGCACCTCCGGCTCGCCGCCTCAAACGCCGCTGGCCACGGATTCTGCTGTGGTCGGCGTGCGGGCTATCGATGCTGTTGCTGCTGGCCATTTGCGCGGGCGTACTGTGGCTGCGCTCGGCGGCCATCGCCGCGCTTCCGGTGCTGGACGGCGATGAGCATTTGGCCGGGCTCTCGGCACCCGTAACTGTTCGGCGTGACGCCCACGGCGTGCCGCACATCGAGGCCGCAACCGAGGACGATCTCTTTGTGGCGCAGGGCTATGTGACAGCGCAAGACCGGCTATGGCAGATGGATACCTTCCGCCGGAACGCCAACGGCGAGATGGCTGAGATCGTTGGCCCCTCGATGGTGGATCACGACCGCGCGCAGCGCGTGCTGCAGTTTCGCAATACGGCGCGGCGGGTCTATGTAAACCTTTCTGCAGAAGACCGCGTCCGCTTCGAGGACTATGCTCGCGGCGTAAATCTCTACATTGAGCGGCACCAGGAATCTCTGCCGCCGGAGTTCAGGCTGCTGCACTACAAACCGCAACCATGGACCGGCGTGGACTCGATCAGCATCGGCCTGATGATGGTCGATATGCTCGACAGCCATTGGTACACAAAGCTTGCCCGCGAACACGTGGCCGCGCGGCTGCACGACGTGAAGCTTGAGAGTGAACTCTATCCAGTAGGCTCGTGGCGCGACCATCCGCCCTCCGGCATCCGCATCGACCTGACCCAGCCGCATCCCGAGCTACTCCAGCCCACCGGCGATGACGATGACGACGACCGCAGCCAGGCTAGCAACACAACCGCGCCTGCCTCGGGAAAGGCAGTTAACGTAAATGCCGTCACCTCGGAGAAGGCATTTGCTTTGAAAGGGCACGGCTTTAGCCGTGTCGATAGGACGCCGGAAAAAGGCAAATCCTTACAGGTTGCGGAAAAAGTCCGCGCTTTGAAAGGGCACGACTTCAGTCGTGCCGTAGGTGCCGCAGAATCAAAATGGGCTTTAGCCCCTGAGGGAAGTCTCCCCCTCCTAGCTGAAGACCTGCGCGCATTAGTTAATGTCCCCGGCCAACCCGCCTGCGACGGCTGCGCCGCCGGCTCGAACAACTGGGTAATCTCCGGCAAGCACACGGCCACCGGAAAGCCGCTGCTCTCGAACGACATGCACCTGCCGCTCACCGAGCCGAATATCTGGTACATCGCCGATCTGAAGGCAAACGGTGCAAAGGGTGCGCCAGGCTTCCACGCTGCCGGAGTCACCCTGCCTGGCCTGCCTTTTGTGATTGCCGGCCACAACGAGCACGTAGCCTGGGGCTTCACCGCGCTCTACGCCGACGTGCAGGACTTGTATCTCGAAGAGCTCGATGGCAAGGGCAATTATCAGGCCAATGACGGGAGTTGGCAGCAGCTCCAGATAGACCACGAGGTCATCAAGGTCCGCGCCGGCAGAGATGTGACAGTCGATGTGCAATTGACCGCGCACGGTCCGCTGCTTAATCCGATCTTCAAAAAGGAAAGGCGGCCTATCGCGCTGAAGTGGACGCTTTACGATCCCAAACTAAACGGTCTGCCGCTCTATCAAATGAATGTGGCATCGAATTGGACGGAGTTTTCGGCAGCGTTAAGCGAGTGGTGCTGGCCAACGCAAAATGTGGTCTATAGCGACGATCAGGGACGCGTCGCATACCATGCGATTGGCAAGGTGCCCATTCCATTTCTTGGTAACTCGGTTCCGTTTCACCATGAAAATCTGGATTCGCGCCAAGGGACGAACGAGTGGGCCGACTCCACCCTTGTTCCGGGAACCTATCTTCCATTCGACCTCATGCCACACGCAATCGATCCTTCCTCCGGATTTCTCGCCACGGCAAATTCGCGCGTCACTGCCGACAACGCTCCAATCCCGCTCACCCACGAATGGGCAGATCCCTACCGCATCGAGCGCATCTACAAAATGCTCGATGGCCGCGATCATCTCACCCCCGCCGACCTGCTCGCGGTTCAGACTGACGTCTATAGCGAAGTCGACCAGGAGCTGGGCCATCGTTTTGCCTATGCCATCGACCACACACCCGGCGCAGACGCACAGCTACAGAAGGCCGCGGATCTGATGCGCAGTTGGGATGGCAAGCTGACCACGGACTCTGCCGCCGCATCGATTGTAACTCAGGCGAGATATGCCCTCTGGCCGCTTATTCTCAAGCCCAAGTTAGGCGAAGACGCTGCGTTTTATCAATGGGGTGAATCGAACTTTGCAGAGGAAGAGATTATCATGCACGGTAACTCGGAATGGCTTCCCGCGAGTTATAAGAATTGGGATGCATTACTAACTTACGCCGTTCGCCAGGGTATGAAGAGTGGCAAAGCCCCCGCGGATATTACTCGCTGGAGTTATGGAAGCTGGCATGTGGTCGACATCGAGCATCCGCTCGCGCAGTTTCTGCCTTTTCTGAGCCGCAAGGCCGGAACCGGCGAGCAGCCGCTAAGCGGCGACACGACCACCGTGAAGCAAGTGGGCCGCGAGTTTGGCCCCTCCCAGCGATTTACCATGGATTGGAGCAACATCGACGGCTCGACGGAGAGTATTGTGCTCGGCGAGAGCGGCAATCCCTATTCGCCTTACTTCCGCGATCAGTGGAACGACTATTACAACGGCACGACCTTTGCGCTGCCTTTCACTCCCGCAGCGGTAACTGCTGCAACGCGCCACACGCTGCGGCTGCTGCCATGAAGCTGACTGAAAATGCCCGCTGGCGATCGCTTGCCGGGCCGGCGGTCGTACTGCTGGCTGCGGCCGTGGCAGTTACTCCGCAGCTTGTCCGCGGCGACTCTTGCGGCCACGACTTCGACTTCCATCTGGTCTCATGGCTCGATTGCATGAACAGTTGGAGGCGCGGGATTCTCTACCCGCATTGGACCCCAAGCGCAAACCTGGGCGCAGGCGAGCCGCGCTTCGTCTTCTACTCGCCGCTGACCTGGATGCTGGCCGCTGCGCTGGGTCTTGCTCTTCCCTGGCAGTTTGTACCGATCATGCTGACTTTTCTCCTGCTGGCCGGAACGGGCCTCGCCACGCGTGCGCTGGCGAGACACGCTCTAACGGACGGCGCGGCCACACTGGCCGGATGCGCAGCCTTGTTCTCCGGCTACGCCCTCTTCACGGCCTACGAACGAGCGGCCTTCGCGGAGCTTGCAGGCGGAGTCTGGATTCCGCTCGTGCTGCTCTTCGTACTTCATGATCGTGACGCCACTGTTCGCTCGTCTACTTGGAAACGCGCTCTGACTGGCTCGGTATTACCACTTGCTGTGGCCGTGGCCGGGGCTTGGCTATCGAACCCGACTGTCGGAGTGATGGCATGCTACCTGCTTGCCGCCGTCGCGCTGACTCTGACCTTTCTTTCACGTTCCTGTGCGTTTTTGTTGCGCGCCTCAGCCGGCGCCGCGCTGGGAATCGGTCTGGTGGCGATCTACCTTGTCCCCGCGGCATGGGAACAGCGATGGGTGGATATCCACCAGGTCACCTTGGATCCTGGGCAGACGCTCGAAAACAACTGGTTGTTTGCCGTTCACGCCGATCCGACCCTCGCGCTGCACGACGAGGTGCTCCGCACAGCCTCGATCATCGCAGTCTGCATGATCGCCGTGGCGCTAGGCGGCCTGCTGGCGAGTTGGCTGCGCGGCAGTTTGCCGGGGAAGCGGCTTTGGTGGATACCACTTGCCCTCACGCCTGTGGCCGTTCTCTTTCTCTTGTTCCCGGTCTCGCATTGGCTATGGAATCTGCTGCCCGATCTGCGCTTTCTGCAGTTTCCCTGGCGCTGGCTGCTGGTTCTGGAGGCGCCAATGGCGGTTTTTTTTGCAGCGGCAATTTGGCCTCGGCAGTCTGCGCAGCTCTGGCAGCGCGTTGCCGTTACGGCCGCCTTCACTGCGGTCTGTCTCTCGATGACCGCCTTGGCGAATGGGACCTTCTTTCAGAGTTGCGACGACGAAGACGCGGTGCGCGGTATGTTGGACAGGTATCGATCGGGCCAGGGCTTTAGCGGCACAGGCGAGTACGAACCCATCGGCGCGGATAATTCACTGATCGCCACCGGCCTGCCCGACGCTTGCCTGGTCAGCGATGCCACGACTGAGTTAGGCGTGATTCCCGATGGCGTACAAGATGACGACGCCATCCCGGCGTGGAATGCCGCGCAAGGCAGTTGCGACGCCACCATGCGCTGGCAAAACGATCAGCCCGAGCACAGACTCATGCGCGGCGCTGTCACCCATGCCGGCTTCCTGATACTCCGCCTTCGCAGCTATCCGGCCTGGCGCGTTGCATTGAATGGAATACCTGTTGTATCGATGCCTCGGCGCCGCGATGGCCTGATGGCGGTGCCCGTGCCGCAAGGCCCGGTCGATCTGACCGTAGAATGGACAACCACCCCCGACGTCGTGGCCGGCCGCTGGCTTAGTGGATTGGCTGTGCTGCTGCTCACAGGGCTTTGGATGATCGAGCGAAAGCTCGACCGGCCTCCGGTATGATGGGATCGATGCAAATTGACGTGAAATCGCTGATCGAAGAAGGCGCGGCGCTGACTGACCGGGCGCTCGAAGAGCTACTGCCCAACGCTGAGACCGTGCCTGCGTCAATTCATGGCGCGATGCGCCACTCGACCTTTGCCGGCGGCAAGCGTCTCAGGCCGGTGCTGGCGCAACAAGCCGCTGTCACCATCGCCGGGACCCTGCCTGCGGGAATCGAGCGGCTCGGAGCGGCTCTCGAGATGCTCCACACTTACTCGCTGATCCACGACGACCTGCCCGCACTCGACAACGACGATCTGCGCCGAGGCAAGCCCACCTGCCACGTCGCCTTCGGTGAAGCGATCGCCATCCTTGCCGGCGATGCTCTGCAAACCCGCGCATTCGAGGTACTGGCCGAGCTCGATTCGCCGCCTGCGGCGACTGTACAGATCATCGGCCTCATCGCCCATGCCGTTGGCACTGTGGAAGGCATGATCGGCGGGCAGGTGCTTGACATCGAGAGCGAACACCTCAAGCCAACGCCCGAGTTGGTGATGGCCATTCACCGCGCCAAGACCGGCGCTCTCATCCGCGTGAGCGTCGTCTCAGGCGGCGTCTATGCCGGAGCCTCTTTGGAAGATGTCGCTCGCCTGACACTCTTCGGCTGCAAGGCCGGGCTGGCCTTTCAAATTGTCGATGACGTGCTGGATTTGACGGTGGACTCGGCGCAGCTCGGCAAGACGGCGGGCAAAGATCAGGCCACGGAAAAAGCTACCTGGCCGGCCGTCTACGGCATCGAACAGAGCCAGCTCGACGCCGCCCGCCTGATCGAGGAGGCCTTTGCCGCGCTCGATCCCTATGGCAGCCGCGCCGATGGATTGAAGGCCGTTGCGCGCTATCTGGTCGAGCGGAAAAACTGAAAGAGCGGCTTGCTCTTATCTAGCCAAAACCCGCCGCAGAGCCTCGCGCTTGACGGCTACCTCATTCACCGTGTCCTGCACCTGGCCCAGGAGGCCTTGTACCAGGTCGATATATCCCGGCAGCGAATTCCACCAGGAGCGAAGCGTATCCTGCTGGTCGAGCAGCGCCAGTGTTGTGCCCGAGACCGCGGCCAGCGTGCCGGCGCGGCGGTTGCCTGAGAGCAGCAGCATTCCGGCGACGGCAAGCGTTGTGCCCGCCGTAAAGCCGACCCAATTCAATCCTTCGCACTCGGCAGCTTGCGGAACGGCTGGTTTTCTTGCCGGCTCGGAAAGGGGGACGATGACCATCTCTTCTCCTTCTGCCCCGGATCGCGGTCACGGGAACAATGCATCAAGTATCACTCTAATTCGCGCACAGCGCATCCATGAAAAAGATGTGGAGAAACGGGGATGGAATCCTCCGGCTCAGGGCGACAGTCTGGCTATCAGTCCAGATCGAAGTCGCGGAGCGGTTTGCCCTCAGGCGCGTCCTTGGCCTTCCGCAGCGCCTCGGCAAACTTCTTTTCGAACAAGTCTTCCTTGTTCTTCTCCGCTTCGATCGACTGGCGGAAGATCGACTCCTTACGCTCATCGTGCTCGCGCATGGCCTGGGCCGCCGTCTCCAGATCCTCAAACATCCGTTTGCGCGGCGCCGGAGTATGACTCACTACCAATCCGATCGCCGAATCGATCTTGATCATCGCCCCGCAATCCGGGCAAGCAACCTCGAAAATCTGTTCCTTCTTCTTGGCCATTTTTTCTCTCTGAGAATTGTAAGCGCGGCTGGGCAAGCTTGCACAGAGGACTCTTAATTGACGAAATGTACATTATGTACGGTTAAATATGTACGTTGTGGTACACTGCTTCCAATGGAAGTCCCCATCACAGAATTTCGCCGGCAGATCTTCTCCCTCGTCAATCAGGCGCTCGATGGCGAAGAAGTCTGGTTTACCCACAAGGGCCGCCGCATCAAAATCGTCCCCGAGGACCAGCCGGCCAGCCGTCTCAGCCGCATCACGCCGATCGAGATCGTCAATCCTGAGATTCCAGCTCTGGACGACGCGGCGCGCAAGGCTCAGATGATGGCAGAGATGGAAAAGGCCTGGGAAAAGGACTGGGAGACGCTGTGACCGCCTACGCTCCAGCCTATCTCGATACGCAGGTTGCGGTCTGGCTGGCAACGGGCAAGCTGAGCCGTTTCGGCTCCAACACCCGCGATCTGCTGGAGGCGACCGATCTGCTGCTCTCGCCCATCGTGCCCCTGGAGCTTGAGTATCTCTACGAACTCAAGCGCATCAGGATGCCCGCCCGCGACATTCAGCGCAAGCTGGAGCACGAACTCGGCCTTCGCCTCTGCGAGCTCCCCTTTGCGACCATTGCCGGCGCGGCTCTCGACGAGAAGTGGAGCCGCGATCCCTTTGATAGGGTGATCGTGGCCAACGCCAAGGCCAACGGCTTCGCCTGGCTCATCACCGCCGACGAAGAGATGAGAAAGCACTATCCGCGAACGGTCTGGTAGCCGAAGATGATTCAGCCATAGGCACGTCGCCTGTCTATGATTTCGGTGAGGCACCCTGAACGATGAGCAACGGCCCCATTGAGAAAACCGAGACCGCAATCCCAGATACATCGAAGCGCCCAACTGTGGTCGCGAATTTCTTCGGATAACCCTAATGACATTTGCATTGCTCCGGCTAACACCTAACGATACTATGTAGATTGGAGTTTCGTGGGTGATGAACGCTATCGTGGACAAACATGAGAACTACAATCTGGCCTTGGCCTTTTATAAAAACGCGGTAGCAAATCCACAAGATCTGGCGTTATTCGTGGGAGATGCGCGGTTTACTTACGGAGAGTTGGGAACTCTCTCGCGACGTATCTCCAACTGGCTCGGTCGCAAGACCGGAGAGAGATCGGGCAAGGTCGGGATTCTTGCCTCCCGCACCCTGGAAGCCTATGCGGGCGTGTTGGGAACACTGTGGTCCGGCGCCGCCTATGTTCCCATCAAACCCGACACCCCCGAAGACCGCGTGATCCGAATCGTGCAGCAGACAAAGCTGGACGCGTTAATCGCCGACCAGGCAGGATTAGACCTGCTCTCGGATCGTGTGCTCGAACACGCGCCGCGCAGGATTCTATGCGGCGCGAACGCAAAGCCTTCAGCAAGCGCTTTGCGATATCAAGGAATCAGCTTCGAGAGTTTTGCCGAGTTGTCCGACGATGGGCCCGAACGCCCCCTGACGGTGGCCGGAGATGAACTGGCCTATATTATTTTCACCTCCGGCACTACGGGAACGCCCAAGGGCGTGATGATCGAAAACGAAAGCGTCGCACAGTTTATCGAGATCATGCATCAGCGCTTCGACCTTTGCTCCCGCGATCGTGTGGCGGAAGCATCAGAGTTAACTTTTGACGCCTCCGTCTTCGATATGTTCATGGCGTGGAGTTCTGGGGCGGCGCTCTATGTCGTGCCTGCCGCTCAATTGATGGCTCCAGCAAGGTTCATCCGCGATCATGAGCTGACGATCTGGTTTTCGGTACCATCGACGGCCTCTTTCATGGCGCGAATGAAGATGCTGAAGCCGGGCGCATTTCCCTCGCTGCGCATCTCCATCTTTGCAGGAGAGGCGTTGGCAGTCACAACAGCGCAGGCATGGCAGATTGCTGCTCCCAACAGCATCGTGGAGAATTTTTATGGGCCTACGGAATTGACGGTTGACTGCATCGCTCAACGCCTTGAAGACCCGCCCTATCTCACGCCCAAACGCGGAACGCTGGCCATTGGAACCGTCTTTCCGGGCGTTCGCGCAGGCATTGTGGACGCGGATCTCAACTTTCTGCAGCGGGGCGAAGAGGGGGAGTTGGTGGTTTCTACCAGGCAAGCGGCGCGCGGATATTTTCAGGATCCAGAGTTGACTGCTGCGCGCTTTCCCACGCTGGAGGGGAATCGTTGGTATCGCACTGGGGACTTGGCCTACGAAGACCTATCCGGGACATTTCACCACCTGGGCCGAATTGACCACCAGGTCAAGATACTCGGCAACCGGGTTGAGCTCGAAGAGGTCGAGGCGCATCTGCGCGAGATTCTCGGCACGGATGAGGTGGCGGCGGTTGCCTGGCCTCTGGTCGACAGCCGCGCAACCGGGATCGTCGCCTTTCACTGTGCGCAGGGAGCGACCCGAGAGATGGTGCGCGAAGAGATGAAGAAGCGTGTGCCCGACTATATGATCCCGAAACAAGTCTATTTCTTGGATGCGCTACCGTTGGGTTCGACGGGCAAGATCGATAGAAAAGCGTTGACTCACATGCTGGATGAGAATCTGGTTTAAGTTAGCCGAGACTTCCAAGTGGAGACACATGTTTGATTACGGGGACAGTCTTCGAACGGCGGGAAGACCGCGTAATGAGGGAAAGCAGTAGATTCACGCACTTGTGTCCATGTAGCCGATAAGCTCATAATCTAGAAATCTATGATGCGACAGCTCAGTCTCCCAGATGGTCTTACGGTGTTTTCGTTGAATGCCGATGAGACGCGCTTCGTTCACCGCGAAGTCTTCGTCGCAAGGTGCTACTTGCAGCACGGAATCGAGTTGCACGACGGAGACTGCATCTTCGATGTTGGAGCCAATATCGGGATGACATCGATCTTCTTTCATCGCGAATGCAACGGCGTCCGTATCTTTGCATTTGAACCTAGTCCAGCGGCATTCGAGTGTCTAAAGGCCAACATCGATCTCCACAGGGTCGATGCTCGCATCTTTGAGTGTGGGTTATCGCGTGAGGCCGGAACCGCGGAGTTCACCTTTTACCCCGCCAACACGGTTCGATCTGGATTTCACGTGAATTTAGAGGTGGACCGCGGCACCACAAAGACATACATGGTGAACAGTGGTGTTTCAGAGCGGTATGCGGATCTGTTTCTCGGTTTTCTGTTTAAGAAAGTGACATTTCCTTGCCGATTGCGGACGCTCTCGGAGATTGTCGACGAGGAAGGTGTCGAGCGGATCGATCTGCTGAAGATCGACGCCGAGAGAAGTGAACGGGAGGTTTTGGCGGGGATCCGTTCCGAGCATTGGGCGATGATTCGTCAGATCGCTATTGAGGTTCAGGACGAGGCCGGCGCTCTTGACGAGGTCCGGCGTCTCTTGGAGGAGCACGGCTTCCAAGTGGTCGCCGAACAGGATCCACTGCTTCATGGTACCGAGATATTCAGCGTCTTCGCTACAAGACCAAGGGATGTGTCTCGGGCCTGAAATTCGGCTCTTCGCCCAGTCGATGAATGAAGAACCTGAAAGATCGTGACTTCCGTCCGCCCGGCAAGCCACCCTACTGAGGTAGACTGCCCTCCGCCCCGGCGCCTGCTGTCTGCGTGAGAGAGAAAATCAAGTCGATAGTGTCGATTTGCTCTCGATCAAAGCCAATCTGCGCAAAGTCGATTCCGAAATTCTCTTCGAGAAACACGACAATTTCCACCGCATCGATCGATTGCAAGCGCCCACTCAGCAACAGAGAATCCTGATCTGCCAACGGTTGATAATCGCCGCTGTTGGTCAAGAGTTCCTGAACAAACTCATGAATCTCACTTATTCCCTTCATAAAGGCTCCCTAGAAATGAACGAAGAACAGGCTTGCAAGAAACCTCAAGTGCTCGACAAGCGGGTACATTCGCTCCGAGATTTGAAATACACTTAGAAAGCAGTAAAAGGAACACACGCCAAACACTGGGATGATCTTCCCTCGAAAAAGACCGGCGGGTCTGGGCCTACGATTTCGTAGTTGAGAAACGCATAGCCCAGTCGTTAGAGCGGCATTGCAGAAGAACGTTGTCTGGTAGTTTAGCATTGCTCTCCAAGGCCCAATATCGCGGATAATTTGCCAGTCCCGCGTGAAGTGGTAGAATCCATTCCCAACAAACGCGGCAGCGAAGGTGGCGAAGGCCAAGCGTAGCCGTCGATGCTTCTTCCAATAGCGCAAGAATGCGGGATAGAAGAATAAATCGACAAGCAATTCCTTGAAATAGTAATAGAAGCGGTTGAAGAACTCCGCGATGGTTATCGAGAATAGGGGACGATAGGTATTGCGCAACGCGTTAAACCCAGCCACGCGGCAAGATGCAATAAAGCGGTGTCCCATAATGGAAATGCTCAAGACAAGCTCAATAAACGCAAGTATCAGGCTCTCCCATCGCAGATGCCAAGCCACAGGCGTCCCCCGAACGCTCATATTCAAAGCCTCAACGGCCGTTGGAATTCGCAAATAGCCGTGAAAGAAATTAATCCATGCGCTCTGGAGCAAGGCCAAGAGAATTGCCCACGCCAAAAGCTTCAAACCCTTCAACTGCACAATCGCAAGTTGTTCCGGATTCTGCGCTTCGATGCGGCGAAGGTATGCGGCGCCTTTGGGGAATGGCGTATTCGTAGATCCCCATAGCGGGCGAAAGGACGCCAGTTCCAGGATCAGATCGCGTTTGGGCTTAGAGCTTCGATCCAGCAGTGCATAACCGATAAACCAGATATAACCCGCCATGAATCCGACTAGATCCCATGCAATTGAGTACGACAAGGAATGCGGCTTGGCCGCACCGGCCATTAGTATCAGCACTGTGAACCCGGTCAGAAGAAACAAGATCGGCCTTTGCCCGAATCTCGATTGTGGCCAACGCATGACGCACCAGTAGAGCAAAACTCCCAATGCTATCACTGCCAGATTCAACCCCAGGAATAGCGGATCCTGGAAGGTTTGCCTCACGACAATCACGATGGGGGCAACCGCCAGAATAAAATGGCGGTTCTCTGGCATAAAAGTCATGAGTGCAAGAAGGAAAGTCAGAGATAGCGCGGAAAGTAAATCGGGGAAAAAGAACCGCAAGCCGAGACCGAACACCACCAAGACGGTAATCCTGCCAAGCGCGGTCTGGGCAAAGGAAACGACTCTTGGAAAGGTCTCAATGCGCGGAATGATTCGAAACTCGGCCACGTAGCCTGCTACCCGGCGGAGAGGGCTCATCTCGGTGGCCTGGACTGTCGCATTCATCTTTATGAGTTCCGTGTGCACTCCAGTGTAATTGAATGGATTGGCAATGTCGATGTTGTACTCTCGTTGAACGCAGGTTGAGTCTGGAGCTCCGTTGTAGCCGCCAGGCACCTTGCAAGCCCTGTGATGGGAGGCAGGTCATTACCCGTTCCATCCAATGTGCCGGGATTCCGGCACGACCGTTAACTGCGCCGAGCAGAGTGTCACGGCAAACGCCGGTTTCGCGTGCACTGTGCTGCCGACCTCGGCTGCGGTCGGTGCACTTGTGACGATTGCCGACACCAATTTCGGCTCATTGAAGGGCACGGGGGGGCTTCCGCGGAGTTACGGCTCCGGCAACGATCACCAGTTGAAGCAACACATCGATTACTGCAGCCGCTTCGACCGGAGCGATTTCGGGTAACGTGGTGGTAACGGCACGCGGCGTAGCTACCAAAGGCGTTCCATTCATCGTTCCTTCGACGGGGCCGGTGATCAGTGACCCGTCATTTACAGCGGGTGCAGTGGAGATGGACATTGTCATCACAGGATTGGATTTCACAGCAAATGCTACGGTCACCGCAGGTGGCATGTCATCCCGCATGTTCCTACCACACCGTCCAGGTGCCGGCGGCAGCAACGTCAAGCTGTGTTGTAGTCACAGAGAACGGAGTCCAAAGCAAGCCTGCCTCTTTCCAGGTTGTCGCGGCGTTCGGATGTAGCTAGAAAGGTCGAGTCTGCCTTGCCTTTAAGTGAATGGCTCAATCATTGAGTTTGCGTTCTAAAGGGCAACTTCTTGCGCTCGTCCGTTACTCGGTGAGCCTCACCACTCTCGCAATAGATCAAGAAACCCACCCGCGCAAGGGCCTATTGTCAGCTTCAAAGGCAGGGCTGAAGCCGCGCCCCTTCAAATCATCGTCTAAGCGGACCGTACTCGCGGATATTGAAGCTATAAACGACGCTGTAGGAGAAAATTGGGTAGACCTGAATCTTGCCCAGATCTTTTCTCCATTTGGTGAGCGTTGACTGCAAGGCGTTGTTGAACTGAACTGTGACCGGATTTGCGGGGTTGCTCAAGTTGCTGCATTGGGTTTGCGCGGCGTCAAGGCAGACCCATCCCGAAGGATTGATGTCGATCGAGGGCGCTCCAGTAAACACAACCCCAAACTCCGATGGAAACGACCAATGGCGATTGGACCGTGGAATGAATTTCCCGAAGCCTCCGGCGATGGTTGCGGCGGGCCGGTTGGTATGCAGCCCCAATACGCCGGTCCCGATCAACGGCGTTGCCCCGGTGCCTGAATTCGCAGTGGCTGAATAAAAAGCCTGACTGCCTATAGTGAATTTAGTTCCCGGAACAATGTTGACCACCCCGGAGATCTGATTGCCATTGAAGAACATCACTCCAGGGCTCAACCGCCAGATGCTGTTGAATGGGTACCAATCCAATGAGCCTGCCGCCGACGCCATATGCAGGTTCGCAGTCACATTAAAGCCTTCGACCTCGTATCGGCCGCTGTTGTAGAAGAAGAGGTTTCCCATGAACCGGGCGTCGAAGTATCGGTTCAGGACGACCGCGGTCTTAAGCCCGATTCCGAGCGGATTAACGTCCGCTCCGATCGCGATGCGGGAAAAGGGAGGTTGATGCCATTCGGCGGATTCCGTGGCATTGGGGTGCTCCGGGTTGCCTCCACCACCGCTCTCAGGCCCGGGAGCCTCGGGGAGCGCACCTGCCGGCTCTGCGGAGTCAACTGAAACCTCTCCGTCAGAGTCAGGCGAAGTGCAGCCTGGCAAGCTGGAGTTATAATTCTCGGCGCTGAAAACGTCGGCTCTGAAGCGGTCGGGAGACTGTGCGAGGGCCGACATGCACGGGAACTGAACGAACGACAAGGCAACTAAGCCGAACGCAGTCAACGCGAGCGTACTTTTTCGATGGAGTCTCCAGCATTTCATCGGGATCCTCGGCTACAACGGTTCTCCTGTTGCGTAGAGGGGGGTCCAATGCAGCTGAGTGGCTCTTCTTTCAACGAATAGCCACCGTTCACCTTGCTCGACACATCACGTGTCGTGGAGAACCGCTCTAGTTGTCTCCCCGAATGTCAGCGCCGTTGCGGATTGGGAAAGTGCCGCAAGGCGTATTGACGATTGCAAAGCCACCGTCAGCCTTCAAGTGAGCGCCTTAGTAAGAGCACCATGATTGCACGCTTGCTCAATATACGGATCCGCGCTCGATGCGTATGTTCTAAATGAATCGCCCACGCTGAGACGGCCAAGCCGTGATTTGGGCGCCGCCACAATAACAATCGGGCGACCGAATGAAATCAGATGCTTGCGGAGATCATCCGGGCCGTTTTGACTGGCACGCCCAAAACCTCGGAGATCTTCTCAACCCTTTCTGTCGAACATGGTAGCTGAAATCAAAATCAAAAAGCCAGTGGCTCGGCGCCACTCACCTCGACCGAACCCCCTGTCGCATCTTTGACCCGGTTGCGATAAAAAGGCGCAGCATCAGCGAGTCGCTCTTTCTTGAGCCCTGCAGCCCCACCGTTGGCGGATCGCAAGATGCGCTGAGCCAATGAGTTAGTCTTGTAAGCGATGGTGTGACCCTGCGCCGCTCTCCCGGCGACGGGTGTTATAGTAGGTGCGCATGCCCAAACGAACAAGATCAGTGATCAAGCCTCAACCGGGGGAGGCCGTCAGCCTGCGTACACTGGGCGAGTACCTGAATCTCTCTCCGGCCACCATCTCCCTTGTTCTGAACAATGCGCCGGGCGTGCGTTCAATCCCGCAGGAGACCCGCGACCGGGTCACCGAGGCGGCAGCCAAATTCGAATACAGGCCCAGCTTCTATGCGCGCTCGCTGCGCAAGCGCCAGTCGTTCTCGGTTGGCGTGCTGGTTCCGGACCTGAACGATCACTATGTGGCGCAGGTGCTGGCCGGTGTTGAAGAGTACCTCGTTGAAGAGGGCTACTTTCACCTGACCGCCTGCCACCGGCGCAATCCGGACCTGATCGAGGAGTATCCGCGCCTTCTTATGGACCGCTCGGTTGAAGGGCTGATCGTCATCGACACGGTGCTGACCCACAAGATGAAGCTGCCGGTGGTCGCGGTGGCCGGCCATCGCACCATCGAAGGCGTCACAAACGTTGTGCTGGATCAGCGGCGCGCGGCGGAGTTGTCGCTGCGGCATCTCTACAAGCTGGGTCATCGCAGGATCGCATTCATGCGTGGCGGCAGCCACAGCTCCGATGCTGACGACCGCTGGGAGTGCCTGATGGCGGTGGCCAGGGAGCTGAAGCTGGAAGTTCCGCCCGAGCTGATCCTGCAACTGAAGCTGCTCTCCTCCACGCCGGAGCTGGGTTTTGCTCCGGCCAGCGAGTTGCTCAGCCGCGGCGTCCCTTTCACCGCACTGATCTGTTTTAACGATGTGGCTGCGATCGGCGCAACCCGGGCCATCATGGACCACGGCCTCAAGGTGCCGCAGGACATATCGGTCGTTGGATTCGACGACATCGAGGGCGCTTCGTACCACAATCCGAGCCTTACGACCATTCGCCAGCCTCTGAATCAGATCGGCGTCGTTGCCGCGCGCATCCTGCTGCAACGGATTCGGGGGCAAGCGACCTTCCCGGATTCGGTCCCGATCCAGCCCGAACTTATAGTGCGGGAGTCCACCTCTGCTGTTGGTCCCCGGAGCGCTCGCTGGAAGCGAAACTAAAGGCACATATACACCCGAAGGCCCAATGAGATAACCTTTTCCGGTTATGACAACCGGAAAGAAACCCTCTACTCAATCGATTTTTCCTTTAGGCGCTATTTGCCTGTTGCCGATCCTGCTCTTTTGTTTCCTGACCGCTTCCGCCCAGACGCCTGCGCCCGATTCGCCCGCGATTGAGGCCAAGGCCATCGGGCTGGTTGCCAAGCTCACTCTCGAACAGAAGATCGAACTGCTGGGCGGCGAAGACGGCATGTTCACCCGCGCCATTCCGACCGTCGGCCTGCCACGCTTCAAGATGTCCGACGGGCCGGTCGGAGTGCGGACCTGGGGACCGACGACAGCCTATCCGGGTGGCGCGGCCCTGGCCGCGAGCTGGGACCCGGCGCTGGCCCGCAGAGTCGGCGAGGGCCTGGGCCGCGACGCCCGCGCACGCGGCGTCAACTTCCTGCTCGGCCCCGGCGTCAACATCGCGCGCTCTCCGCTCAACGGCCGCAACTTCGAGTATTTTTCCGAAGATCCCTTTCTGGCTGCCGCCATGGTCGTTCCCTACATTGAGGGCGTCCAATCGCAGGGGGTAGTCGCTACAGTCAAGCACTATGCCCTCAACGATCAGGAGTACAACCGGCACAACGTGGACGTCGAAGCCGACGAGCGCACCATGCGCGAGATTTATCTGCCGGCCTTCGAGGCCGCTGTTACCAAGGCCCATGTGGACGCGGTGATGAACTCCTACAACCTGGTCAACGGCTCTCACGCCACCGAGAACGAGTTTCTCAACCTCAAGGTCCTCAAGGGTGAGTGGGGCTTCCAGGGCATTCTCATGTCGGACTGGGATGCCACCTATGACGGCATCGCTGCAGCCAACAATGGCCTCGATCTCGAGATGCCCAGCGCACGCTTCATGAACGCCGAGACGCTGCTGGCCGCAGTCAAGGCCGGCGAAGTCAAGGAATCCACGATCGACGACAAGGTACTGCGCATGTTTCGCACGGCATTGCGCTACGGCTTCCTTGACCGGCCGCAGTTCGATCCGGCCGATGCGAGCTACTCGGTTGCAGATCGGGCGATTGCCTTGGATGGCGCACTGGAGAGCCTGACCTTAATCAAGAATGAGGGCCCGCTGCTGCCGCTCGATCCGGCGAAGATCAAGAAGATCGCCGTGATCGGTCCCGACGCATATCCGGCGGTGACCAGCGGCGGCGGCTCAGCTGAGACAACTGCCTTCGAGCCGGTCAGCATCGTCGCCGGCATTGCCAACCTGCTCGGCCCCAACGTGAGCGTGCTCTACAGCCCCGGCCTGCCCAATATGATGGATCTCTTCCAAAAGACAAATTGGGAGGGAGGTGTGACGGTTGAGGTTTATCCCAGCAGAGACTTCACAGGTACGCCTGAAACCACAACTCAGTCGAATATCGCCGACGTCAACGAGGGAGCGCATCAACTCGATGGCAAGGGGCCGCACACCCTCCGCTACACCGGCAGCTACAAGGCAGCCAAGGCCGGCAGGGTTGCGATCGTCTCCTCCTCTCAGTCATGGGGCGGCGATGAATACAAGGTGACGGTCGACGGAAGGGAGCTGTTGGCTCCGCCCCATGCCGAGGGGCAGATCCCAGAATCCTGGACACTCGATCTGAGGGCCGGCCAGACCGTCAAGGTTGTGGTCGATTACCTGCCTGGCTCGCCCGTTGTTCACTTCGGCCTCGGCATCGCCAATGAGCAGGATCTGATTCCAGCCGAAGCAAGAGAGATGGCCGCCGCAGCGGATGTGGTGGTTCTCTCCGTCGGCTTCAAGCCGGAAACCGAGCACGAGGGCAGCGACCGCACCTTCGAGCTGCCTTGGGGCCAGGACGCGCTGATCAACACCATCGCGGCCATCAATCCGCGCACGATCGTCACTCTTACGGGCGGCGGCGGCGCGGAGATACGCCCCTGGCTCAGCAAGGTTCCCGCGCTGTTGCACACCTACTATCCCGGACAGGAGGGCGGCACGGGCGTCGCCGAAGTCCTCTTTGGCAAGCACAACCCCGAGGGTAAGCTTCCGGTCAGCTTCGACCGCAGTTGGGACGAGAACCCCTCTGCGCCGTACTACTATCCGATCAAAGGCGCCGACACAAAGTTGCACATCATCGAAAACGACAAGCCTCCGGTGGACTATGTCATTCCTCACGTGAAGTATGACGACCGCCTCATGGTCGGCTATCGCTACTGGACCACCGCCGGCAAGCATCCGCTCTTCCCCTTCGGCTTTGGCCTCAGCTACACGACCTTCAGTTTCGCCAACCTGCAGGCTTCCTCTATAGCCGTGGCCGGCTCAACCATTCCAGTCACCTTCGACGTCACCAACACCGGCAGCGTCCCCGGAGCTGAAGTGGCCCAGCTCTACGTCTCCGATCCTTCCGCCAAGGTCGGCCGTCCCGAGCGCGAACTGAAGGGCTTTGAAAAAGTCCGTCTGGCTCCCGGCGAGAGAAAACAGGTGACCATCAACCTCGACGCACGCTCCTTCAGCTACTGGGACTCGGCCGCCCACAAGTGGACCATCGATCCCGGCAAGTTCGTCATCCGGGTCGGCGACTCAAGCGAAAACACTCCGCTCAGCCTGGAATTGACGCTGAAGTAGCTGTTCCTCGGATTGGAGCGCCCCATCCTTCCGCGGGTGCCCTATCCTTCCGCGTCTTTTTGCGGAAGGGTGGGATCGAAGGATAAGATTCCGACGGGAGAACACTTGTCATGCGCATTGGAGTCTTCACGCCCCTGCTCTCGCAGCTTCCGCTCGCCTCGGTCCTCGAAAAACTCAAGATCCTCGGCATCGAAACCATCGAGCTGGGCACAGGCAACTACCCCGGCGACACACATTGCAAGCTCACGATGCTCGAGGACAGCACTGCCCTGGCCGAGTTTCAGAAAGTCCTGGCCGATCATGGCGCATCGATCAGCGCGCTCAGTTGCCATGGCAACGCGCTTCATCCCGACAAGTCCCACGCCGCACACGATCGCGAGGTGAGCCGCAAGACCATCCTGCTCGCCGAAAAGCTCGGCATCCCGGTGGTCGTCGATTTCTCCGGCTGCCCCGGAGACTCGCCTGCCTCGACGGCTCCGAACTGGATTACCTGCCCTTGGCCGCCTGATTTTTTGAAGGTTCTCGACTGGCAATGGAACGAAGTGGTCACGCCCTACTGGATCGAGCACGGCAAATTCGCCGCAAACCATGGCGTGAAGATCGCCATCGAAATGCATCCAGGCTTTGTGGTCTACAGCCCAGAGACGATGCTTCGCCTGCGCGCGATCGCCGGCCCGAGCGTTGGCGCCAACCTCGATCCGAGCCATCTCTTCTGGCAGGGCATCGATCCCATCGCGGCCATTCGTGTCCTCGGTGACGCGATCTTCTACGTGCATGCCAAGGACACGCAGATCTATAAGCCCAATCTGCCACTGACCGGCGTGCTCGACACCAAGCCCTACACCGACGAGCGCAATCGCAGTTGGATCTTCCGCACTTGCGGTTACGGGCACGGCGCCGAATGGTGGACCGAGTTCATCTCCACGCTGCGTATTTACGGCTACGACTACGTGCTCTCCATCGAACACGAAGACAGCCTGCTCGCGCCCGAGGAGGGCCTGACCAAAGCAGCCGGCTTCCTCAACAGCATCGTCATCCGCGAGCAGCCCGGCGCCGCCTGGTGGGTATAAGAAAGAACTCAATAGCCATGTCCTTGATGAAGGGTACGGGCCTTAAAAGACTCTGATCCAGTCAATGTTCTGAAAGGGCACGACTTTAGTCGTGCCGAAATGCTTGCATCACGCGAAGAAGGTACACGATGAAACCAGTCAAGACGGCAATCTTCGGCACCGGCTTCATGGGCCGCGTGCATCTCGATGCGCTGCGGAGGCAGGAAAACGTTGAGGTCGTTGCCATCGCGGCAACAAGGCTAGAGTCCGCGAAGCGACTGGGCGCGGGCTTTGGCATCTCCAAGTTCACGGCCGACTATCGCGAGATCCTGCGCGACCCGGCCGTCGACGCAGTCCACATCCTCACGCCTAACGCGCTACACTATGCGATGGCCAAAGAAGCCCTCGAAGCCGGCAAGCACGTGGCTTGCGAAAAGCCTCTGACGGTCACGGTCGAAGAGGCTAAGGAACTTGTAGCTCTCGCCGCGAAGAAAGGCCTGCGCAATTGTGTCTGCCACAATCTGCGCTACTACCCCATGGTGCAGCAGTTGCGAGGTATGAGAGAGGCCGGAGAGTTGGGCGAAGTCCTCTCCGTTCAGGGCGGCTACTCTCAAGACTGGCTGCTCTACGACACGGACTGGAACTGGCGCATCGATGCAAAGGCCGCCGGACCGTCGCGCTGCCTGGCCGACATCGGGTCGCATTTTTTTGACATGATCGAGCATGTCACCGGCCTTCGCGTCTCCTCGCTAGTCGCGGATCTCCAGACCTTTCACCCCGCGCGCAAGCAGCCCAAACACTCTGTCGAGAGCTTCGCCAACAATCTGCTCGGCCCGGAAGACACCATCGAGCACGCCGTCGAGACGGAAGACTTCGGCACGGTCCTCTTTCACATGGGTTCGCGCGCACGCGGCGCGATGGTTGCGAGCCAGGTCTCCGCGGGTCGCAAAAACAGGCTGTCCATCGAGGTCTATGGCAGCAAGGCCGGAGCCGCATGGGATCAGGAACGGCCCAACGAACTCTGGATCGGCCACCGCGATACAGGCAACGAGATCGTCATCAAAGACCCGGCGCTGCTCAAGCCCGAGGCGCGCAGCTATGCCGATCTGCCCGGCGGCCACGCAGAGGGCTACGACGACAGTCATAAGCAACTACTGCGCCGCTTTTATGCTTCGATCGCCAATCCAAGCCTCGCTCCAGAATATCCGCAATTCGTCGACGGCCTGCGGCAACTGACCATTTTGAGAGCCGAACTCGAAAGCCATCGGACGCGCGGCTGGATCGACGTTTCCGCTCTCTAAACCAGCACTTGAAAGAAAGGCCGCCGTGTGTTGATCTTCGCCGCCATCGTCGCCATCTTCGTCTACGGAATGCTCGCCGCCATGCTGGGCACCATCCTGCCTAACCTCTCGGACCGCTTCAAGCTCACGCCCACGCAGAATGGAACCATAGCCTTTGCGCAAGCTTTGGGCCTGATCATCGCCTCTCTTGCCGTGGGGCCGTTGCTCGATAGCGAAGGCAAGAAGATTGGCCTGATCCTCGGCCTGGCCCTCATCGCCACCGCGCTCTACGCCCTGCCGCGTTCGCCGGGCTTTCGCAGCATTCTTTTCCTCTTGTTTCTGCTCGGAGTCGGCGGCGGCATCGTCGTCACAGGCGCCAATGCTCTTGCCAGCGACGCCGGCGGAGCGCATCGCGCGATTGCGATGAACATGGTGAATCTCTTCTTCGGCCTCGGCGGCCTGGCCACGCCCTTCATCTCTGCCAATCTCTTCAAGAGCAACTGGGTCCGCCTCTGCTACACCGTCGCCACGCTCACCATCGCCGCGGTAGCGGTTCAGGCCGTCACCAAAATGCCTCCGCCTGCGGGCGACGCACGCTTCCTGCTCGCCGATGCGGGTCCAATCCTCGGCCAGCCGCTGCTCTTTATGCTCGGGCTCTTTCTCTTCCTCTACATCACTTGCGAGGTCGGCGTGTGGAACTGGCTGCCACGACATCTCATCGCCCAGGGAATTCCCGAGTCGCAAGCACTCAACATTCTCTCGCTGGGATTCGCGCTCGGTCTGCTCGTCGGCCGCGTCGGCGTCTCGCCGATTCTAATGAGGGTCTCTTCGGTCGATGTCACTCTGGCCGCTTCGGCCGCCATGGCCATCACCACCTTTCTAATGCTTCGCACCAGCAGCCCCATCACCGCGGCGATTCTGGTCTTCATCGCCGGAGTCTCCATGGCTCCGGTCTTTCCCACAACATTGGCCATCGTCGGGACGGCCTTTCCGCGCATGACCGGAACGGCGATGGGCATCGTGATCACCTGTGGTTGGATTGGCCTGGCGGTCAGCTCGCGCATTATCGGCGCCATTGCCGACGCCGACCCGCGGCGACTCAAGAGAGCTCTATTGGTGATCCCCGCCTCGGCCGTCCTCATGGTGGCATTGAACCTCGCCATCCGCAGCGCCCTGCGCTAAGAGCTCACGCGCGCAACGCCCAAAGTGCGCAACCGTTATTCGCAGTGTCATTTGCATTGGCAAACCTCGAAAGTCGTTGTTATAGGACGATGTTCTTAGTGCAATCGGTTATCGGCCCAAGATGACCGCAGGCGCTCTCGGTTGCCGATGTTTTATTCAGTTCAGAAACGGAGATGACTCAGCATAAAACAGTCGCTCATCGGCGCTTTGGCATTCCCGTTCGTGATTTCCGCAAACGTTGCTCTCCCGCAAGGCGTCCCGTCAATCGGCTTTAGTATTCTGTTGGATCGTCCGCCCGTTCGGTTGGTTATCAACCTGCGGCGGGATTGCTATTTAACTGTTGAACCCGGCCGTTGAAGGATGTACCTCAACGGCTGGAGTGGGTTCCGGATGCTTGGCTCATGCGATGCCCGCTGACTTGGTATCGGACGGCGTTGCGCATCTGCCATAAACGGGGAGTGTGACTCAAGCGGATCCGGATCCGGGAGGAGAATGCAATGCGTCGATTTCATGTCAATCTCGGAAGACTGAGAAACCGGTTTTTGATCGTGAGTTGCCTGACCGGTCTGTGCTGCTTTACCCTTCGCGCGCAACAGGCGGGCGATGGACAGGCGGTCGACAAGGCGACATTGCAGCTCCTGCTGGTGCGAATCGATCAGTTGGAGGCCCGGGTCAGGCAACTGGAGGCGGAGAGACAGCGGCCGGCCACCGGAAATGCTGCGCCTTCCCCTGCTCAAACGAGTCTGCCCTCAAGTCAACCCCCTGCAAATCCAGCTGCCGGCGCGGTTCCTCGGGCTGCCGCTTCTGCCGCGCAACCGGCACCCGCTACCCCTGAATCCGATCAGAATCAATCGGAAAATGCAATGGCCGAAAGGATGGACCTGAGCAAGACTCTGCTGCGGATTCGCGGATTCGGAGATATTTCGCTTCATGGCGACACCCAGAAAGGCGACACGACGTCCTTCTCGCTGGGACAACTAGACCTGTTCGTCACCTCGGATGTCTCAGATAAGTTCAGATTCCTAAGTGAAATAGTGTTTGAAGGCGGGCCCGACAATATCTACGGCGCAACTTCGGGACAAACCAACTCCTTCAGCGTGGATGTCGAGCGCTACCTTTTGCAGTACTCCCATAACGATTACTTCAATCTCTCCGCCGGCAGGGGACACACTGCCATCGGCTATTACAACACCGCATACCATCACAGCACCTGGTTGCAGACGACAACAGGCCGTCCTTTCTTATTTGAGTTCGAGGATCGGGGAGGCATTCTCCCGATCCACACTGTCGGTGTAACCGCTTCCGGAGCGATTCCCTCTGGAGGATTGGGCTTGCACTACGTTGCCGAGGTGGGCAACGGGCGCGCCTCACGCACCCCGCTCGTGGAGGAGCCGGTCCAAAACGAGATTGACGATCAGAATCACAAAGCGTTTAACCTTGCGGTGTTCGCCCGGCCCGAATCTATCACGGGGCTTCAGACCGGCTTTTCTATCTATCGGGACCTGCTTGCCCCCGTCAACACTCCCAGAATCGGGGAGACCATCCTTGCCGCGCACGCCGTTCTCATTCGCCCAAAATACGAGTGGCTCAATGAGGCTTTGCTCGATCGCCACGCCGTAAACGGAACAACAAGTGTCTTCAATACGCCGGGCTTCTACACCCAGGTTTCAAAGCAATTTGGCGATTACCGGCCCTATCTTCGCTATCAGTATGTAAATGTCGCCAACAATGAGCCGATCTTTTCCGACGTGGCACTGCAGCACGGCCCCTCACTGGGCCTGCGCTTCGACGCTAGCGAGTCGGTGGCCTTGAAACTTCAATACGATTACACCTTCTTGCGCAGCCAGCCGGGTGTGAATGCGCTTAACCTGCAAATCGGGTTTACCTTCTAGAGAGACTTATCGATGTTGCGACGTGTGACCGCGATTCTGATTGTCGTTGCGCTGACTGGTTGGCCGAAGTCAGAAGCTGCGGGATCGCCTGCGCGTTCCTCCGAGACTCCATCTGCGGAGCAAGGTGCGGCCGCTGAACCGCTGGTTATCGTGGTCAATCGCTCCAATCCGATAGACGATCTCTCGATGGCTGAACTGCGCAGAATCTTTCTGGGAAGCCGAAGCCACTGGGCGAACGGCAGGCGCATTACGCTCGTCATGCGCGATCCAGGAGAACCGGAACGCAAGACAATTCTTCGCGACGTTTGCGGCATGAATGAAGATCAGTTGAAGAACCATTTTATTCATGGCCTCTTTACCGGTGAAATTCTACTGTCGCCCAAGATTCTCTCCACCCCTGCGGGCGTTCGCAAATTCATCTTCAACGTCCCAGGCGCCATCGGCTACTTGCGCGCAAGCGATCTGGATAACTCCATCAAGGTTGTGCGCATCGACGAGTTGCTCCCCGACGACAGGGGATACAAGCTCCGTGTGCAGAGTCAGGCAGGAAACTAACATGACCAAGCGGCTCAAGTTCGCGTTCAACCGCCGGCAACCTTATCTCGTGCCGTTCCTCGACCGCTTCCTCGCCGCCGCTTCGCGCCATAACGCCACTGTCTTGCTATTTCTGGTCTGCTGTGGCGTGACAGTAATCGGCGCCATTGTGATTAGCGATCTGAAAGCCGCGAACTCCGAAGCTCAGAAAGCCTATTCCGGTTCAGTTCACGGCCTACAACAGATTGGAGAGTTACAGTACGAAACACAAGAGACGCGCCGAGCCACGCTCTACGCTTTGACGACCAGCGACAGCAACCTCCAGGTCGAATATGCGGACCAATCCCGCAATGCGGACCAACGTGTGAAAGATGGTATTGCCGAGTATGGGAGCCAGGCCAAGCGGCCTGAGGAATCCGAACTCGCCTGTCGCCTTGCTCGCGATTGGAACAATTACCTCGGAGTTCGCGACGAGGTTCTGGCTTCAATTCTCGAGGGAAGCACAAAAGAGGCTGTTAGTCTCGACCTCTCTGGAGGTGTGCCGGCATTCGAGCGTGTCCGGCAAGATCTTAACGAAGTCAAGCGTCTCTACGGCGAAGACGCCGCGCGGAGCCAGGCTAACCTTGTGGCATCGGCGCGACGTTCCACTTGGAGGCTGGTCGGAATGCACAGTTTTACGTTGCTCATCTCCGGTGCTGCTGTCTGGGCCATTGAAAGAAGCCGGATGCTGAGCGCGATTCAACTGGCGAAGTTACAAATGGAGTTTGTTGCCTCTGTATCGCACGAATTGCGCACGCCACTCGCGGTGCTCAGTTCCGCGGCAGATAACATCGCCGACGGTCTGGTTGTGGGAAAGTCCGCATTGCGCAAGTATGGGGCCATTCTTCAACACCAAAGCCGCAGCATGGGACAACTGGTGGACGAGATTCTGCTCTTTGCCTCCACTGAGGATGGAACCAGCAACTACAAGTTACAACCCCTGCAGGTTTCCACAATCATCGAGTCGATAGTGATCGAGACCGAAGGATTAGTGAGCAGAGCGGGTTTCGCGTTGGACCTTCAGATCGACCCCAACCTCCCTCCAGTTCTAGTGGATGTTTCGGGAGTTTCTCAGTGCTTGTATAACTTGATCAGTAACGCCGTCAAATACGGAGGCGATAACAGACGGATTGCTCTTCGGGCATTTACTGCACCGTCCGGGCAAGGCTCCGGAAAAGATGTGCGGATATCGGTTGTCGATCGGGGAATTGGAATCGATTCTTCAGAGATTCATCGTATCTTCGATCCCTTTTACCGAAGCCCCCGCGTCAATGTCGCGCAGATTCATGGAACCGGTCTTGGATTGTCGCTTGCCAAACGAATTGCTGAGTCCATGGGTGGAAAGATCTCTGTCCTCAGCGAGCTTTCCGTTGGCAGCACCTTTACCCTTCACCTACAGATTGCGAAAGGAGAAGATGCGCAAACTGCGGAGGCGCCTCCCCGGTCGGCTGCATCGCCACATTCATGAATGAGAGTATTTTGATCGTTGAAGACGAAGAAGAGCTATGCATGACCCTGGGAGACCGACTGCGAAGCGATGGGTATGTTGTCGATATTGCAGTCGATGGCCAGAGCGGCTTGGAGAAGGCTGCTAACCTTCCCTTCGATCTTATCATCCTTGACATCATGCTACCCATCCGAAGCGGGCTTGATCTATGCTCTGAGATTCGCCGCGCCGGATTGGCCACTCCTATTCTTTTGCTAACTGCGCGCAGCCAAACCGTCGACAAGGTTGTTGGCCTCAAGATGGGCGCGGATGATTATGTTACGAAACCCTTTGATACTCTTGAGCTGATGGCGCGCGTCGAAGCCCTTCTTCGCCGTGCTCCAGGCAAATCCGGAAATGCCGTCTCCAGCGGTCCCGAGGTCTACCAATGCGGTTCGATAGTTTTGGATGTGAGAAGAACAAAGGTAACCCACAACGGCAAGCCCGTGAGTCTTACAGCGCGCGAGTTTCATTTACTGCGCTACTTCGCGGAACATCAAGGAGTTACCGTCTCTCGTGACGAACTGCTGCTGCGAGTTTGGGGACATCAATCTGGAACATTCACTCGCACTGTGGATGTTCATGTCGCGAGCTTGCGCCAGAAGCTAGAACTCTTACCCAAAAAACCCGAATTGATTATCACCGTCCCAGGAATCGGATACAGGTTTCAGGCCTGATTTCTAAGGATCAGGCTGATGAGGACCAATAGTCGGCGCTTCCAACTTAGCGAGACTTGGCCGATTTCAACTGGAGAGCCGGGCACCTGCATTCCTGCTCGGCGCGAATGATCGAGGCGCGTGCCTTCCTTTCAATGCCCCAACCCGCTTGCGATTGAAACCAGGAAGTGCGTCTTACTGAATGGTCAAAACAAACGTTGTGGTGGGCACCGGGCTAACAGGCGGATTTCCGATTCCGGACACGGTAAAGGTGTAACTGCCGGCTGTTGTCTTTTGGCCGACCGGACTGGGATACGAGATGTTGCCGCCGCATGAGTTCAGGCTTCCCATGGCCACAATCAGCACCAGTACGCCCAGTATCAACCGCCAACTGCTCCGTCGCGCTGGAACTCTCAAAAGGATCAAAAATGCCAAGAGCGCGCCGCCCGCTGCCAATCCGCGCCCCTTACCGTGAGCGCTCGGTTGCTCCATTGCAATTCCAGCCGAGGTCGAAGTTATAGCGACGGTTGCCGTCCCCGTGGTTGTGACAGCGTTCAAAGTGATCGTCGAACTACCACCGGAGCAGGCCGGTAGATTGCTGGCTCCGCTCGGAGAAGAGGTCAAAACGCAAGTGAGAGAAACAGATCCCGAATAGGCTGTCGTCGTGCTGACTGTCACAGTTGAACTCGCGGGCGAACCTGCGGCAACTGTTGATGGCGCTGACGCAGCCAAAGAAAACACAGACGCAGCCACGCTAATGGAAGCGTTGCCGCTGCCCGAGGTGTAATTTGAGTCTCCGCTGTATGTAACAGTCAGAGTGTCACTCCCGGCGCTCAGGCTGTTGGGAGGAACCATGAAGGTATAACTTCCATTGGTGAGCGTTTGCGCCGTTGTGGTGTAACCTCCACCCGACAGAGTCACTGTTCCTGTAGGCGTGGCTCCCGATCCGGTAACTGCAACTTTAACGTTAATGGAGGAACCGGAATCCAAGTTGGCCGAACCGGGAGTTACCGTAACGATCGGAGTTGCAGGCGTTGATATCGCTGGCTCGGGCGTGGCTGAGGCTTCGTTTGAGAGTCCACTGGCGCCACCGCCGTTGACCGCCGTGACCTTGTAGTAATACGTCGTTCCGTTCACCGCAGTTGAATCCGTGTACGAGACCGCAGTTATTCCGGTAGCAATCGCCGTCGTGCTCTCGCCCCCCGTCGTCGTTCCGCGATAGACGTTGTAACTCGTCGCCCCGCTTGAGGCACTCCAACCCAAAGTGACCGATGAATTGCCCGCAGTCGCCGAGAGACCAATGGGCGCGGGCGGAGCGGGTGGTTCCGGTGTGGCCGATGCCTCGTTTGAGAGTCCGCTTGTGCCACCGCCGTTGACCGCGGCAACCTTGTAGTAATACTTCGTTCCGTTGGCCACAGTTGAATCCGTATACGAGACCGCAGTTATTCCGGTAGCAATCGCCGTCGTGCTCTCGCCCCCCGCCGTCGTTCCGCGATAGACGTTGTAACTCGTCGCCCCGCTTGAAGCAGTCCAACTTAGCGCTACAGATGCAT
Organism: uncultured Occallatibacter sp.; assembly: GCA_964525655.1. GTDB lineage: Bacteria > Acidobacteriota > Terriglobia > Terriglobales > Acidobacteriaceae > Telmatobacter. The sequence continues at coordinate 41,754 of CAZGHZ010000005.1, read as the reverse complement.
TGCCAGCCGTCGCTGACAGGCCAGCGGGCGCTGCTGGCGCGGTTCCCGCCGTTATCGTAATTGTCGCGAGGTTGCTGTTCCAGTAGTAGTCTTTGGTCCAGCCGCTGTCGAAGACGCCAACCTCCACGGCGTAATCACCGGTTGCCGTAACCGCGGGCGACTGCCCGGACGGAGTCCAGGTAAACGTGTACGAGAGAGTTCCATTTGCTGTGAAGTTTTGCCCGCTATAGACCTGGTATCCGACCGACGCATTCGACGAGTTGAACACCTCGATTTCGACGTTGGCGTTCGTGAAGGCGCCTCCCGTGTCTTGAACGCTGAAGGTTACGGTTGAGCTTCCGCTGGCGGTGATCGATGCAGGCTTGGCCGTTCCCGAAGAGGTAAACGCCGGCGGTCCGGATCCTCCAGTCAGGGTGATGGTCGCGGCGCTGTTATTCCAGTAGTAATCGGTGCTCCAGGAAGAGTCGAAAACACCAATCCTGGCAATATAAGCGCCGTTTGTCGTTGCAGGCGGCGAAAGGCTTGCCGGATTGAAGGTGTAAGTCAGTGTCAGAGTCCCGCCGGCTGTAAAATTCTGCCCGGTCCAGTTCTGTTGCACGATTTGATTGTTCGACGGGTCGATAATCAGCATCTGAACGATGCCGTTCGTGAGGCCGATCGTTCCTGTGTCTTTGACCTTGACAGTGATCGCCGATGAGCCTGTAACCGTGATCGAAGTTGGATTCGCCGTAGTCGTATCGCTGAACGAGAGCGCCGAGTTGACGGTGATTGTGCCGGCAGAGGTGTTCAGGCTCCATTGCTGGCCCGACGCGCTGAAAACCCCGACCTCCAATGTATAGGTTCCAGCCACGGTGGGCGTGAACGATGCCGTGTAGGTCTGACTCTGGTTTGTGGTGTAGCTCTGGGCGGAGAAGCTCTTGCTGAGCGCCACATTGCCGCTGGGATCTAAAGCGATGATCTCCACCGTACCATTGCTCAGCGAGTTCGATGTGCATTGAACAGTGGCCGTAATGGCTGTGCTGGAGTTCTGTGTGACGGGATTGGGCGAGGAGGTTGCCGACGAGGTAAACGCGGGCGGGACCATCGGAGTAGCCGCCACCGGAGCGGAGTTCGGGCTTGTACCCTTGCCGTTCGTTCCTGAGACCACATAGTAATAGGTGTTACCGTTTGTAAGTCCGCTGTCGGTCAGCGTCGTTGGCGCTGGGCTGGTGACGGTTCCGATCGGAGTAAAGGGGCCAGCGCTCGCCGAGCCGCGCGAGACGGTATAACTCGTCGCCCCGCCTCCCGCATTCCATGTCAGTGTTACAGTGCCGTTGCCAACGTTCGCCGCCAGGCCTGTCGGCGTCGTCGGCGCGGAGAGCACGCTACCCGAAGGAACCACGAAAAGCGTGATGCTTTGGGACGGAACGGTGGTGCTAATGGAGTTATTGACCACCGTGAGACTGCCCAGGCTGGAGATCGACGTTTGGGTCGCGGACGAGACCTGATAAGCCTGCGCTGTGCCCGTTGAACTGAAGTTGGCCAGACTCACCGTCACCGGCGTGCTGCCCGTCTGCTTGTTGATCACCATCACAGTCAGCGCGTTGTCAGTTGTGCGCAGCGCTGCAAACGCTGACAGGTTATCCGGATTGGCTACCGTGGCCGTTACGCTTGTGTCTCCAAAAGCGGACCGATTTCCGTCATAGTTGCGGTAGATCTGCATGGCTAGATAGGTGGGGCCTGGGTTGGCAGGGACCGTCCAGCGGGTTGCCAGGTCGAAACCATAAACCCCGTAGAGTCCCTCCACGTCTGCCTGTGTGGTTGCGCCGACCAGGGTCGTCTCGTTGCCCCAGTTGTACTCGGTGCAGCCGATTTCGAGCCCTGGATAGTACTGATTGACCCATTGTTTCATGAGGGGAATCCACTCCAGGACCCCGCCGTTGAGGCCGCCATCGGCATACCAGTTGGGATCGTGATAGTTAGGATCCCAAAGCTCGCGGGTGGCTACGTTGAAGTTCGACCCGGCATCGCTATAGCAATGAACGCTCAGCACGTCGATCAGCTTTGTCCCTGTGCTCTGCTGATAGGCATAGAGTCTCTGAAGCAGGTATGGATAATAGTAAGTGTTGTTATGGGTCGCGTAATCGGAGCCAGACCCGGTGCCGTTGGCCTGGTCCTTTCCGCTCAAGTACATTGCCCACCAGCTCCACTCCTCGGGCCCAACAATTTTGGCATTGGGGTCGACGGCGCGGATGGCGGCCGCGTAAGCGACGATGTTGTTGTACTCTTCGTCATACGTCTCTGGGTTGGGATGGACGTCGCGATGGGTCGAGCCCCAGAGCGAGGGCTCGTTATCCAATATGTAGTACTTGATCCCGGTGGTATTTGTCGCGTCTCCCCATTTGCTCACCAGGTGCTGCACCAATGCCATTTCAATCGAGACGCTGTTGGATACGTAGGCATCGGTTGGATCGTTGACCACATCGCCTCCCGATGAAAGGCACCCACTGCCCGCATCGGCCTGGTAAGGATCGTGCGCGGCGAGGTTGCCGCAGGCTACCTGCGCGCCATATTTGGCAATCGAGAAAGACCAAAGGGATGCGGCGCCGGGGGTTGCGTCAGGGTCTACCTTGGCTATGTATGGAAGCATGGGAATCGTGATCATCGGTTCCGATCCCACGTTGGCATTGTAAGTATCCTGGATCGAATCGTCGTAGAACTTACCGGGCACGACAGGAGGGCCATTCTCAAGATAGCTCTCAAAGTACCAGTCGAAGTCGAGATTGATCGCGTCCTGCTGCCAGTTGTAATCGCTGGTATTGTTCCCACCAAAGCGGTTGAGAGGAGCGTTCAGGGCGGCAACATCGGACTGCGTGCCAAAGCAGACCCCGTAAATGTTGGGGTTGATGGGATGCTGATTCGCATTCGCATCGACGGCCACGGAGGTTGCCGGGTTCTGGGCATTCAGTCTTGCAGCGCTTGTGAACGCTAGGCAGATAGCGAGGGCTGCCGGCAGCGCACGCATCAACAAGGCTGTCGCGCTCCCGTCGCCGCACGAGGAAAAACGATCGCGAACGGTCTTTACTTTAGAGGAAAAGAGAAAAGGAGTCTTGCGAAGCATCGTTGCGCCTCCCGCCGGGGAAGGTCGAGGACGGCCGGAGCGCCGGCAAGATGCCGCGAAACTCCGATCGCCGCCAACACCCGCCCGGTCAGTTCAGTTCTGCCTTCCCGCCGCAAATCTCAAAGCGGCACGGATAGTCGTCGACATCCGGCAACCGACTCAACCGCGGTCGGTTGCATAGGATCGAAAAGAACCGGCAGGCAACACAACTCTGCTCAGGGCTGCTGAAATCAAATGGCTGCCTTCAAGCAACGAAATCTGAACCCGGATCGAAGACCGCACACCATCGAAGGCAACTCGGTTTGTCCTGATCCTGTGTTAGCATGGTAATCCAAAATGGAATGATTCAACAAGGGATTCTAAAGAATTCTCAAGACCGATGGCATCCCGAAGTCACATGTGCCGATGCGTATCTCCGGCTGCCTCCGTGCAAGGAAAACAAACCATCCAGCAGGGTTATCGAGCACGACAAAGAAAAGTGGCTTGACTAGCCCGATCAAGATGGGTGTTTGACTCGCGATGGTGGCCGCTTCGCAGTATCTCTGCATTGGATTTTACTGAGAATTACAAGCGAAGGATGCAGGCCATCTTCGTCCTCGGAAACCGAACGAGCAGTTTACCTTTCGCCGGGCGCAGTTCGATGCCGAGGTCAACCGGGTAAAGAATCGCGGCCTTCGCCGCGTCGATGGGAATTTCGACGGTGTCAGCTCCTTCCAAACGCCACACGGACAACGCGGTCCAGCCTGGCGCGCGCATTCCGAGCGCCACCGGGGCAGTATGATTCGTCACATCCGGCATACCCAAGGGATAGAAAGGAACGGCTTGAGGAATGTGCTCGCGTATTGTGTCTTTGTAGACCTTGATGCCGTTGGTTATCTGGAGAGGCGCATCGGCAGAGGCCACGTCGGGACGGCCACTCTGGTGAATGCGGCACATCATGGCGGTAACCAGGTTGAAGCTGGCCTCATCGGCATCCGCCTTTACCAGCGGATACGACCAGATCGCGAGTTGTTCCGGCAAGACCGCCGCAGATGCGCCGACTAGAATTCCGGGGAGTTTCAGGTAGTTTTCCTGGTCGGTCATGGACTGAATCTGGAGACGGCTGAGCATCGCGTAATCCATGCGCCCGCCCCCGCTGCCGCAGTTTTCAATGACCAGGTCGGGATAGCGCGTCAGAAGGCCATCGAGCCATTCCAAGTGCGCGCGATTATGCTCGAGAAGACCTTGCCCGAAGCTGTCCGCATTGAGTTCGGTTCCTTGCAGCGAATCGACGTTGTAGTCCATCTTGATATATCCAACGCCGTAATCGTTGACAAGCCGTGCTATCACGTCGTTGAGATACGCCCGCACTTCAGGGTTGCGAAAGTCGAGCAGGAAACGGGAGTTCTTGAGCACTCGTTTGCCGTGTCGGACCAGGAACCAGTTGTCGGGTTTCCGCGCAAGCAACGACGTCGGCCCCGCAATTTCTGGCTCAAGCCACAATCCAGGAATCATCCCGGCCGCCCTGACCCGATCCAGCAAGGACTTCAGCCCATGCGGCCAGCGCGAGGTGGAGGCCCGCCATTCGCCGATCTGGCTCCAATCTTCATTCAACTCCGCATACCAGCCGGCATCGATGACGAAATACTCGCAGCCCGCCTTTGCTGCGGCGGCGATCAGCGGCAGTTCCTTGTCTTCTGTCGGATCGCCCCACAAGCAGTTCATGTAATCGTTGAAGATGACCGGGCAGCGCGCATTGTCTTTGTGCGGCCTCTCGCACGCCACGCGGCGATAGCGCGTCAGGGCCTCCACCGCGTAGCCGAATCCGCCTTGTACGCATCCAACAGCAACAGGGACTGTCTGGTAACTCTCGCCAGGCTTCAGATTCTTCCATGCGGCGGAGTGGAGATCGTCGGGCCCGCCCAGGTACGCATAAACGTTATCCGCATTGTTGCTTCGAAATGAATAATTTGAGATCTCCCAATACCAGGAGCCGTTGTGCTCGATCTGCCAGAACCAGGTTACGCCCAGGCGCTTGTTTTCTACCATGGCCATGGGCAGATACTTTTCCGTGGACCAGCTTCCGACGCTGCCCGCCGACGCCTCCGACCAACTGGTCCGGTCGTTCTCGACAAAGCCCAGCTCGGATGGGCGCAGGGCATGCCATTGAGCCTCTGCCATCCAACTGTTGTAGGCCAGGTAAATGACCAACTCGCGCTCGTAGTTCTGTGCGTCAGCCAGGCCGTGCAGCATCGCCGAACTGAGAGCTTCGATTCCGACTGGCACGCTCCCGGCGTTCGTGACTCGCGTCCATCGCCGGACGACCGGAACTCCATCGAAGGCTTCATAGAAGGAATCGACATTGAGGCCCAGCACGGGATCTGTGTGGCTCAAGATCAGACGCCGTCCCTTGGCGGTCGACTCCTCGCGCTTTCCCTGGAAAAGAAGCCGCGCTCCTGGCATTCCAGCGCCCAGCTTCATGCCCTGATCAAGCGAGTTCTCTCCGCTGCATTGAATTGAAGTTTCGACGCCTGAGGAAACCACTAGAGGAATCTTCGCTTGTGGCGTCCTGCTGGGCATGAGGAATCTTTGTCGTAACCTCTGCCCGGAGACTTCAAAGGCAAAAGTCAATTCCGGCGTGTTCCACTCGAAAGCCTCTGGCTTGGAACCATCATTAGGCTGGCCGGCAGCCAAGGCCAAATCCGGCAGCATCGACCCCAAAGCCGCGATCCCGGTAGAACAAAGGAACATTCTGCGATTCATCATCACCGCCTGCGAGATTCTTGGTTTGCTTCCTTTTTGAGCCGTTTTACGACGGCAGTCATGCCGGCAATATCTTGAAACAATAGGCGTGATGGCAGGGTGGATCTAGTGGAGTCCGAATACTGAGTCCATCTGGCCCTCTAGTCCACCTGACTTCGCCCTTCGCCCCCAGCAATTCGACTTTGCCAATCGGGCGCTCGTAGTGCGGCGCGGCGCTCGCGAGTGACTTGATAAGCACCTGGCCGTCCATCGGCCACCCGAGGACGATCGCGAACAGAACATCGCCTTTGGTGGTGAAGCGGATGTCCTGGGAATCGAATTGGCGTTTGGAAAACAGATAGGCCGCAACGCCCCTGGACTCTGTCGACGGCCCCTCTCCGTAGACCTTCCAGGGACGAGAGCCTTTGATCGCTTCGCTGTTCACCTGCTGCCATTGGGCGAACTCATCCAGAAAAGAGAGTTCGTCGCTGTCGGGCTCTCCGTGGCCGGGCAAGGGAATGCTGAGAAGCAGATTACCATTTTTGCTGACGATATCGACGAACAGTGGAATCATCAGCGAGGCCTTCTGGTAAGTATGATTCTCGAAGAGCGCGCGGAAATAGTGCCACTGCCCGATGCATGCCTCCGTCTGCCACGGCTTCTCTTGCAAGCTGTCTGCCAGGTTCATCTCGAAGTCGCGGGTCAGCGTGCCCCAGATCGGTTCGTCGACCTCTTTCAGATCCACTACGCCTTCCAGACGGCCGGAGTGAGTCAGAATGTTCTTGTTGTAGTAGTAAGCCATGATCTGGGGCGCCAAGTCTGGGATGCCCAACCAGACCTTCAGATCGGGAGCACCTTCACCGCCATCGTCAAAGCCGAATCTTGCTCCATCGTCGAAATTGAGGATATCCGGGTTGTAGTTGTCGATCACATCCTGCACGCGCAGCATGAACTGCTGAACGAACTCCGGACATGGCGTGTTCTTCAGGTGGGGCCTGCCGTTGAGCAACTGCGGGTCCATCCCCTCCCACCACTTTCCTTTTCCATCAGCGATCGTCTGCATCCCGTCGTAGGCGACTCCGGCAAGCGGGCCTGTTTTGTCGCTCTTGTAGCGGACCGGGAGAAACTCATCCCAGGTGCGATGCGGGGTTCCATGGTAGCTAACTCCGAAGCGCAATCCATTTGCGCGCGCCACCTTTGCCCAGGTCCCTACGATGTCGCGCTTCGGGCCGACATTCACCGCATTCCAGGGCTGATGTTTCGAGTTCCAGCAATCGAAGTTGTCATGATGAGTAGCCAGGGAGACGAGATACTCAGCGCCGGCCCGCTTGTAGAGCTTGACGAGCGCATCGGGGTCCCATCGCTCCGCCCTCCAAAGATGGCAGATGTCTTTGTATCCGAACTGCGACGGGTGCCCATATTGCTTGACATGAAACTCATATTGAGGCGAACCCTGGATGTACATATTCCGCGCATACCAGTCGCCTTGTTCGGGGACGCACTGCGGGCTCCAATGCGCCCAGATTCCGAACTTCGCGTCACGAAACCAATCCGGGCAACGATAGGCTTTTAGAGACTCCCAAAATGGCAGGAACGGACCCTGCGGAACCTCTCCCTGAAAAAATGGCGAGTTTTCAAACGCGCGTGCCAAACGAGACAAGGCGAGCATTGAAATCCCGCCAGTGAGAACTGACCTGCGACTCATCTTCATAGTGAACCGCCGACGAGCTGTTTCGCGGACAAAGAAGCGTTCAGGTACTCATGATGATCAGAGTTCTGGGACCACAAGCTGCCCGCACACGGCAAAGTGATTGCCGCCAGTACCGATCGAAAAACGATCATTCGCATCTCACTCCTATTCAATTCAATCCGAGTCAGGACAGACCGCGTGAGGGCTCTGTTCCCAAAACAATCAATTCTACTCCCGCCGCGCGGCCCACAGTTCCAAGGGATTGGAGGGGCTCTCTTGAGAGAGCCCCGGCGTAGGATCGTTCAAGCCGCAATTGTGCAAGGAGCGAGATCGGTCAGCTTTTCTTGCCTAGTTCAATCCTCATTTGCTGCCCCTGGTACGTTACCAAGCGATCTGCGCGTAGCTCCGATTCGGCTCCCAAGCCGCGCCCCGGCTTGACCAGAACAATCCTGAAGGTCCGCTTCAATTGCATTCCCGGAAATGATCCCGATCGATCCCCGATCGACAGCGCATTTCGCCCTGCATCCCAGTGAATGTGAATCGTTGCCCTTGCGCCATGCTCGTATGCGTAACCATCCCCGCCATCGTCGTATAACTCATAATCGGCATCTTTGACGCCGTAGATGCGAATCTCCAACGGCTCTTCCGAATCTGATGCGGATTGCACGACCGGCCCCAGGGGCACGATGCTGCCTGCTTTCACAAAGATCGGAATCCGGTCCAACGGAGCGTCCGCGACGATCGGTTCTCCGCCATGGTGTGTCTGCCCCGTCCAGAAATCAATCCAGTCGCTGCCCTTCGGCAGGGCGACTCTTCTGCTCGTTGCGCCCCGTTCCACAACTGGGTTGACCAGAAGCGAATCGCCAAAGAGGAACTGATCGCCGATCTCGCGGTTTGCCGGATCGTTCGGGTAGGCAAATGGCAGAGCTTGCATCATGGTTTCGCCGCGGTTGGTAACGCCCCAGGCCGCGGAGTAGATGTAGGGAAGAAGACGATATCGCAGCTCATCGTATTGCCTCAGGATCTTCTCCACCTCGGGACCGTACTTCCACATCTCGGTCTCGGATTGGTAACCGTGAATGCGAAAGATCGGGCAAAACGTTCCGAATTCAAACCATCGGATGAGCAGTTCGTGGTAGTCCGCCGACGTGTACTGATCCTTGGGGCGGAAGAAGCCGCCGATGTCCGTCGTCCAGTAAGGAAAGCCGGAGACACCGAAGCTGAGGCCAGCCGGGATCTGCCGGCGCAGCGTCTCCCAATTGCCCGAGACGTCGCCCGACCAGGAGATGGAGCCGTTGCGCTGCTGGCCGGTAAACGCGGAGCGCGACAAAATCACGACACGCTTGTTCGGGTCCGTGGCCTTTTGCCCGTCGTACACTGCCGAGGTTTCAAAGAGCGGAAATGCGTTGCGTACGGTCTTTCCCGGCCCCAGGAATGTCTGGTCGTTTTTGAGTGGATCGCCTTCAGGCTCCGAAGCGTCGAGCCACCATCCATCCAGCCCCGAAGAAAACAGAGTGCGGTTCATCTCGGACCAGTAGGCTTTTTGCGCCTCGGGATTGAATAGATCAGCCCAGCTCTCACGTTCTTTCGTCTCGCCGGGCTCACCTGCGCTCGCTGCGTGGGTAAGGAGGAGGTGAGCGTCTCCCATTCTGCGATTCACGTCTGTCTCCGTTCCGAACTTCGCCCAGACGGAGATGACCATGTGAAGATTCTGTCGATGCAACGATGACATCATTGTCGCGGGATCGGGATACGCGCTTTCATCAAACCGCATCGCATTCCAGCCATACTTTTCCCAGTACCGCCAATCTTGGACAATCACGTCGACCGGAATCTTCCGCTTACGGAATTCGGCGGCCGTATCGAGTATCTGCTGCTGGCTCGCGTAGCGCTCCCTGCACTGCCAGAATCCGTAAGCCCAGCGCGGTAGCAAAGGAGCGGCCCCGGTCAACTCACGGTACTGCGCTACGACCTGGCTCGGCTCCGGTCCATAGATGAAGTAATAGTCGACAGCATCACCCGTTTCTGAACGAAAGGCCATCGTGTCTGAAGGGGGCCGCACGAGGAGACTCGTATTGCCTCCCGTTTCGGCCATTACCTTATAGGTTGCATTAGCCGCCAAGTGAATCTTGGCGCTGGCCGACCCGGCGACCCACATGTTCTTGATGTCGATGATCTGCTCACCATTAACCGAAAGTCGAAGCTTGTCGCGGAAGTTTCCGTTCAGCAAAAACCCGTATTCACCCTCGGGTCCGGATTGGAAGGTTCCCATGCCGGAATCGTCCAGCTTGATCGCCTCTGTTGGCGGATTGAAATCCGTCAGCGCCGCGTTGTTCCAAAGCAGGCCGTATCCCTTGGTCGAAACCAGAAACGGAATCACGATATTCGTGTTTGCCTGTAGAAGCCTGAGAGGAATATCCCGTAAGTTGAGGAAGCCCTCTTGATGTTGTCCCAATCCGTAGAGTGCCTCGCCAGGGGACAGTTGGAATTGCTGCTCGATTCCATTCTCCGATCCATCGACGTCGGTCAGCGCAACGGGCTGCCATTGCCGTGGCTGCTCGCCGAGTATCTTGCCTCCATCGGAGGTCAGAAAGTGGACAGATCCGGTCTCTCGATCGATGTCGATCTTGACCTTGCCCGTCAAAATGTGGAATCCGGCGCCGTCGGATGAAGAGGTAAATGCCGAGTCCGCGCATGGCCCGATCACGGCCGGTACAACGGACTTCACCGGAGCCCCCGCCACACTCGCGAGAACATGCACAACGCGATCCGAGCAGACTTCAACCTGGACCACTCCTTTTGATGCATGAACGATGACGCCATTTTTCGTTCGTTCGATTGCCTCGGCATGAGCTTGAGGTGCCAATGCAGCCAACCCGGCCGCGAGGGTAATCATCGAGAGAGCAAGAGAAATTCGTGAAGAAGAAATGAACATTGAAAAAGGCTCCTGATTTAAGGGCGTTAAGAATGAGTTGGCTCCGAACTTGCCAGCGAGGCCGGTGCGGCGCACCGTCGATAGTCGCGCACGCTCGTTGGCAAGCCGATCGGGAGATTGAATCGACCCCGGATTGAAATGCTATTCATGGCTGGTGTCCGTGGGATTCTGTTCAAGCGCAATGCGCGCGCGGTCGTCCCATTGGCGCCGAATGCGTTGTGAGTCTTTGAAAGCCTCTTCGGCCGCGTTCTTGTCGCCGGACTTCTGATAGAGGCGGCCCAGCTGGAAGTGAACGCTTCCATCTTCATCGGACGCCAACCCGGCCTTGTATTCCGTAATCGCGGCTGGAATCCGGTCTGTCGACGCATACACCCGCCCCAGCAGAGCGTGCAGGCGAGGCACGAACTCCGGCTTGAGACTCTGGCACTTTGACAGATACGGTTCAGCCTCCGCATAGAGGTTTCGCTGGACAAGGATCTCGCCAGCCAGGAGATTGGCCTCGGGGTCGCCGGGATCTTCGGCCAGCAAGCTGCGGTCGATCTCGAACGCTTCGTCGTTCTTCAATTCGGAAAAAAGCGTGATTGACAGGCTCAGCCGCGCGCTGTGGCTCTTTGGATCGAGAGCGACTGCCTTCCTGTACTCAACTTCCGCGTCGTACCACCTGCGCTTTTGCCTGAAGACATCCCCCAGCAAAACATGCATGCGCGGAGAGTCGGCGTCGATTTCGCCGGCGCGAGAAAGGGCCGCAATCGCCAGCTTCTGATCTGCCTTGCTCTCCCAATACAAACCGCTTGCCCGAGTTGTTGAAGTTGATTTGAGTCGCTGGGCCGCAGCCGAAGTAGTTCTGAAATCGCCCGAAAAAAAGGAACACGAAGCGAGCATTTGAAGTTGATCGCTTCCGAGGTCTGGCAGCGCCGGCTTCAAAGCCTGGTTGCACTTCGCATATTGACCCTCCGTAAAAAAATGCCGGGCCATCGCAGGCGTCGCTCCCGCCCCGGAAGGTTTGCCCTCTTCGCCGGAGCTCAGCGTGACTGGCGCGCCATCTGAAAGTAAAGCCTGCTCGACGAGGGGGCCAATCTCCGCGATTGACGCTCCAGCATTTTGCCGCGCTCGATCCAGTTCGATCAATTGATTCGCTTGCTCAGCGGAGACAGCCTCGCGAAAAAGCGGCAGGTTCAGCCGAACGAAATCGGGATCGGCCGCAATAAGCGAAGTCAGCCCTTCGAGCGCAACCTCCGGATCTCCCTCCGCGAGTTTGGCAACTGCAATTCCCAGTGGCGCAAGGCCGCAATGAGAACCGGCCCTTGTCTCCAGCTCGAATTGCTCGCGCGCTTCGGCCGTCTTCTTCTCCCGGAGGAGCGTGATTGCGAATTCCGCGTGTGTGCAAGGCGCAGGCGAGAAGGAGGCTATCGCAGCCTTGTAGGAATTTTCGGCTTGCCCCAGCTTGCCCTCTTCTGCAAATGACTCTCCCGCCCGCAGATCGAAATAGGACGATTGGCTGTACTCGGAGATCATGAGGCGCGCATCGTCCTCCACCTGTTGTAGATATGCAGTCCCGAGACTTAGCCAGGCATTCCCGTCATTCGGCGTCAATTGTGTCGCCCTAGAGTAAGCATCGGCGGCATGATCGGCATGGTTTGACAAGGTGTACGCCTTTCCTAGGTTGAGCGCGGCCTGCAAGTCGCTGGGACTCAGTCTTTCGGCCTTTTCAAGAAAGGGAATGGCATCCTCGGGGTCCTTGGATCCAAGAAGCTCGATGCCCAAAAACAGTTGAGGGACAAACAGAGACGGATCGAGCCTGATCGCCTCTTTGAAGCTTCGGATTGCCTCGGCCGTTTTCCCGGACTCGTGATACATCAGACCGAGATTGGCCCAAAGTTCCGGAACGGAAGGCTCGAGTTCAGTGGCCTTGCGATAGGATTCCGCAGCGGTATTGAAGTCCCTTCTGGACTGAGCATCGCGTGCCTCAGCCAGGAGGGATTGAAGGTCTTGCGCCGGTTCTTCGGCACTGGCGATCGCGTCCACGTTTGATCTCGTGAGCGCGATCGCCAGACAGAGAGCCAGTACAGTTCTGAGCATATTCTCTCTATCGAGTGAGCTTAAGCGACAACTGCACTTGCCTCGCTCCCATGGTGCCTGTACTCTGGCCCATTACCTTATCCCCGATATTGGTATCGGGTGAAAGGAAGTTGGCGTGGTTGAACGCGTTGAACAACTGAGCGGTGAACTGCAGGCGGAACTTCTCCGTCAGGTTGAACCACTTTTGAATCCCCAGATCCTCGTCGACATATCCAGGAGCCCGGAGATTGGAAAGGTAGCGAGGGACATTGCCAAATGTCGCTGCTATCTGCGCAGCGGTCGGCGACACAGCCGGTAATCCAGGCGACTGCTCAAAGGCCGCCGGGTTGAAGATACAATATTTCGCGGTGCATGAGGAGCCGGGCGAAAAACTCGTCCCAGTAAAGGATGCGTGTTGATTTCCGCCCCAAACACTTTTCTGATTCTGTCCGCCATTGCCGATCGACAGCGGGAAGCCCTTCTGCACGTGGGTAATTCCTGAGATCTGCCAACCGCCCGCGACCGCATCCTCAACTGCGTTCATGTTGCCGCCAAATTTCTTACCCTTTCCAAACGGCAACTCGTAGACATAGTTCAGAACCAGAGACTGCGGGATATCCGTCGAGTCGACCGTTCGATCCGCTTTCAAGTCATAGTAGTTGCGGATCGCGGCGCCGCCGCTGTTGATACTGGACCAGCCCAGCGCGTCGCCGGCATCGCTGAAGAACTTTGAATAGGTGTAGGAGGCCATGAAGATCAGGCCCTGCGAGATGCGATGGTTATATGCCATCTGCAACGAGTCATATCTGGAGATGCCTACCGGCTCCTGCTGGGCGACAGCGCCTCCGCAGAATTCCGGATAGGGTTCCAGCATTTGCCCCGCTGCAAGCGTCCCATCGGAGTTTTGGCAGGCCATGGCCGGAAGTCCAAGTCTGCTCAAGGTGCTGGAAAACGGATTGGCCACCTCCGCGGCCAGCGCCGTTTCGCCCAGATCGAGGTGACTCGGATTCAGTTGGCCGTAGTTCATGCCCCCGAGGAGGATGCGTGTCCCGAGGTTACCCACGTAGTTGACATCCACCATGTCGTTGGGAGTGATGGCGTATTGCAGTCCCAACGAATACTGCTTGATGCGGGGATCGGGACGGAGTGCGTTGACTCCGCCGCCAGCCTGGCCGACATTTGTCATGCCTTGCAGCGCATTCCCGGTAATCGGCAGAATTTCACTGTCTGTCGCGAAGGCATTCGCGAGCGGCGTCTGGACCTGTACCCCGTTGGGGGCCGTAGCAGTCCACGTCGTCGCTGAAGAAAAGCCTGGGGCCGGTATTCCGCCATACGGGAGGAAGTTTCTCGCGTAATACAGGCCAAAGCCGCCGCGGACAACCAGCTTGGGCATGGCGGCATACGCGAACCCAACTCTCGGAGCCACGTCGGTCCAATTGTACTGATAGAGATTGCGGTGGCCTGGAGTGTTGTAGACGATTGCTCCGTAGGCCGGCGTCCCGGACGCGCTGATTGGATTGAGGGCGTTGAAATCGAAAGCCGCCTGCCAGTTGTGCCGTTCCGTGAACGGGGTCTGGATTTCATAGCGGAAACCCAGGTTCAACGTCAACTTCCGGGTCGCCTTCCAATCGTCCTGAAGGTACACTCCATGTAGATAGTACGAAGTCGCCGGCAGTGCGTTGAACCCGGCGGAGCCGCTGGCGCCTGCGCCCGCCATGAAGGAAGCGAAGGCATCTCCAGTACCGGAAACCAAGTTACCTGCTGCGTCGATCGCTGACGTCTTGTCGTTGGAAAAGTTGAATGTCACGGGAGCGATTCTGCCGCCAAAGAGTTGGGTCAGAACGCCCATATACCCGAACGAGAGCGATTGGTTTCCGAACGTCTTGTTGAGGTCCAGGCTAGCGGTGCCTACATCGTTGGCGTTGCTCATTACGCCGTAGCCCTGGGTTGGTCCCAACGGTTGATAATTGCCGGTAGCAAAACTAACCTCAGGAAATTCATAACTATACGAGTCGAGGATGCCGGCCAAGCCGAGCGTTGAATCCTTGAACCCATCGCTCTGCACGACGTTCCCCTCGACCCATCGACTGTATTCTACGTTGGCATTTATTACGAACGAGGGTGAGAAGACGTGCGAGGCGCCCGTAGCGACACTGTACCGGTTGTCGGGGTTAGTGTCGCCCGGTCCAGCGATATCGCTGGCTCCGTAAAAGGCGGGCTCACCGTTTTTAGACTCGTGCTTATTCATCCAGCGCCCGTACATCCGGGTGTTGTCGGTGAAGTTGTGGTCGATGCGAATCCCGTACTCGTCGGATCTCGATGGTGCTGAGGCCGAGGCATAATAGTTGAGTGCCTGGCCTGGAGTAGTCGGCGCCGGCCAGTAGTTGCCCGTGGCAAAAGTATGCGCCAGCGGGTCAATAAAGTTCGTCCCGGTCGAATTTACTCCGGTCGTGGGGCCAATTTTGTTTCCTGGATAGGGGTCGCGAACCCATGCTGTCCCGCACGCGCCACCCGGTTGCCTTGTGGTGTAGGGATTGAAGATCTCGCCGGGATAGATCGGGCGGCCCAAGCAATCGTTTTCACCCGTAATCGGGGCGCTGCCAAGAGCTGTTGAAAAGTCGCCCCCCTCCTGGGCGGTGGTGGGCATATTGCCGGGCAAGGAGGATGCATTGTTAAGTCGCAAGCCCTCATAATTGGCGAAAAAGAAGGTCTTGTTGCGTTGTTTGTAAACGCCTGGAATATACAGCGGGCCGCCGCCGGCGACTCCAAATTGATTGCGATGGTCGCCAGCCCAGGGTTTGCCGTTCAGTTTATTGAAGTAGGTGTTGGCGTCCAACTTTGGATTGCGAAGGAATTCGTCCGCCACAAAATGGAACTCGCTGGTGCCGGATTTGGTGACCATGTTGATCACATTACCCGTGCTCCATCCGTATTCAGCCGAGAACGAGTTGTTGGTGACCTTGAATTCCTGAACGTCGTCGACCGCGGGCACGTAGACAGTCCCGCCCCAGCCGGGGGCCACATTCCAGCCGCCATCCAGAAGCCAGGCCGTGGTTCCCATCAAGCCACCGCCAAAGCTCAGGAACGACATATCCTGGTCGGCCATATCGTCGGCGCCGCCCGCAGTCAGATTCTGCTGCTGGACCTGGTTGTTCACCGAGGAATTCAACATCACAAGACCGATCACATTCCTGACGTTGAGAGGTAATTCCTCGACTTGCTTTGAGGCGATCTCGGTGCTGACGTTGGCGTCCTCGGTTTGCAGCAGAGGCCCAGATTCGGTCACCGTCACCTGTTCTGATGCGCCGATGTTCAAACTGATGTTCTCGACGACGGAATCGCCCACATTGAGGACAATTCCTGATTGCCTGGAGGTTTTGAAGCCTTGAGCGCTTGCTTCAATCGTGTAATTGCCGGGAGGCAGCAAGGCAAAAGAGAATTCGCCTTCCGCCCCGGCTGTGGTGGTGCGGTTGATTCCTTTTTCGGAATCGGTGAGCTTTACAGTCGCTTTGGCCACCCTGGCCCCGGCCGGATCGGAAACCGTCCCGGACAACGCCGCGCTGGAACTCAACGACTGTGCCCGGAGCAAGGGAGAGAATGATAGTCCAAGCGCCAAGATGGCAACCAGGACGGCAAAAGCTACGAGACGTAATCTGGTCATGCTGCCTCCAAAAAGATCTTTTCTGTCAAATTCGCTTTTCAAGGTTCCCAGGTCCGCTTTTTTGAGGGGAGATCCCAAACCTTCGAGCCAGGTTTACAAGCCGGGTGATTCACTCCTCGAACACGAGGAGTCAGTTCTCAACTGCAGGCACAAGAAAACGCTTACAGCTCCAAACATGGCAAGGTGCTGTACGGTACCGTTCCAGAGCGTTTCAACCAATTACGACCATTGTCAGGGCGGATCTTCGGGAGTACAGTGGGGGAGTACAGTACCGTGCAAGTACCTGTTTCTCGGAGGTGGCCGATGGGAAAGACCACTGAGATCATCGATTCCCAGCCACGAGCGCCCCGCGTGCAAGAGCCGGTCGCAACACAGGTTCAAGAAGCTCTTTCTGAGGTTCTCAAGAGCGCGCCCTTTCGCACCAGCAAGCAATCCCAACAGCTCCTGAAGTACATCGTCGACCAAACTCTTGCCGGGCACTTCGAGCTTCTAAAAGAGCGCGTAATCGGTGCGGAGGTCTTCGGCCGCCCCCCAGACTACGATACGAATGACGATCCCATCGTCCGGGCGCGCGCGGCCGAGGTCAGGAAGAGACTCGCACAGTACTACGTAGGTGAAGGCAACGGCTGTTGCACCCGGATTGAGATCAGCCCCGGTTCCTATCACGCCTCGTTTTCAGATCCCTCCGCGTCGCATCCGGCGGAATCGGAACGACCCGGTCTCGAAACGGCTCTCCATCGCCAACCGGCTCTGTTGCAGCGGTCTGAACCTTCGACGCCCGTCGTTGTCCAGAGCAGCGTCCGAGTCATCGAGCGGAGATCAAGAATGTGGCCGGCTCTTGGAATGGCCGCTCTGTTGGCGCTCGTCGGCACGGTGGCATACACGCTTTTGCCAACGGGTCCAGTCGAGCAGTTCTGGCGCCCGCTGCTGGAGACGTCGAAACCCGTTCTGATCTACACGGGGGCCAACCCGGTCTATATGCCAAGCCCCGATCTGATCCAGAGATATAAGGCCACGCACCATTTGAGCGACATCGACACGCAGGGACACGAATTCCTGGTTCCAGTCACCCAGGATCAGAAACTGGGGCCGGGCGATCTGCTCGAAATGAAGAATGCCTTCGTGACGCTTGGAGATGTATCGGCCAACGTCAATGTGGCGTCTCTGCTGACCAAACTCAATCACAGCTTCGATCTGCGCTCCGGTGAAGACGTTGCATTTGGCGATCTGCGCCAATCCCCTGCCATCTTGATAGGAGCATTCAACAATGGGTGGACCCTTCAAATGACGGGCGACCTGCCGTTCGTCTTCGACAGCGACCTGACCATCGTCGATCGGTCAGACACCAGCCGTCGCTGGCGCCCGGTCCGCTCATCGGATGATAGCGTCCAATTGGACTACGCACTGGTTGCCCGCCTCCCTCATTCGAAAACCGGAGAACCCCTCATCGCGATCGCCGGCATCACTCAATGCGGAACCCGAGCAGCCGCCGAGTTCATAACATCCGCACGAGAGCTTAAGGACCTGGTCAAATCTGCGCCTAGAGACTGGTCGTCAAAAAACATGGAATTTGTCTTGCAGACTAAGGTGGTAAACGAGATCCCGACCAATCCCACCGTTGTTGCAATAAAGTATTGGTAGATGGCGATTGAGTGCCCGGCAAACATTGCGAGTACAGAATCTCCCGGTCGCCTTTGCAGCTTGAAAAGCCGGAGGGCGGCAACACAGGCGTAGGCGTTCAGATTGTGAACGCGCCAGCGGCCGACCCCAATGCTGTCGTCAAAGCTGTCGGTCCGGCAAGCACCGCGATCCCCGCTGCCGAAAAGCCGACGGAGGCTCCCGACCAGGTCAATGACGTCAAGCCAGGTTCGACCCCGGCAACGGCTGCCAATCCCGCCGACGCCAAGAAGCACAAAGCGGATCTGAACGACGAATCATCGAGCAAGAAGAAAAAGAAGAAGGGACTCTCCAAGCTGAATCCGCTCTGATAGCAGAATCCTTTACGCTACAATCGAGGCCGGGCAATTCAAGCCCGGCCTTTCACTTTGGAGTCAGCAAGGATAACATCGCTTCATGCGCCGCACTATTTCGAGTGCATCGTTCGTAGCTGTTTTGGCAATGTGGCCGGCGCTTTGCCGGATGCAGGAACCGATTCGGGTGACGCCCTGCGATCTGGTTAACGCTCCTGAGAGGTATTCGGGAAAGGTCGTGCAGGTCCACGCACGGGTGAATCTGGCGTTTGAGGACTTCTCACTGGCGCAGACGGGTTGCGAGGATAAATTCCCCTGGGTCTGGATCATGTATGGCGGCGACGAGCCGACGCCGACGGCTTCCACAGTGAATGACCATTCCCGCAAGCCGAACTCCGTAGTCAAGGTCAACGGGAGGCCGATTCCTCAGGTTCATGACGCGCCTCTCACTTTGTTTAAGCAAAGATTGGATGCCATTCGAATTACGCCCGTCGGGAACCAGCCATGTTATGACTGCTATCTCTATGAAGTGACCGCAACACTGACGGGAGTCTTTTTTGCGGTAACGAGACGGGAGCAGTCCATCACCGGTTACGGCCACCTTGGTTGCTGCCATCTGCTGGCGATTGAGCAAGTGAGCGATGTCAGCTTCGAGCGGACTCCGATCCCAATGGGCGGCAGCTTCAAGTGCGTTGAAACGAAGAGGGAGCTGAGTGGCATCGAGGCGGAGATGTTGCGAGTTATGGACTTGCCCTCCGGAGAAATGAATTACGAGAAGTGGCACAGACAAGAATTGGTGCAATTAACGGCAGCGGCCTCGCTCATGGGAGAATCGATTGGGACAGACGAGGGCATGATCGGCGGCCGCGGAATATCAGGAAAAAACACGACGCAAGAATGGACGTCGAACAATAGGTTGAAGAAATACACACTGACCATAGAGTCCGGCGATCCCCAAAGCGAGACGGGCAAGGCGACGGGCGGGTCGATTACAAAAACAGTATGTACGGCCGTCGTTCCGCCGTTGCCCATGACTGCTGTCGCGAATTGCCGCGAACTGACATCGGACTTGCATGTGCGCAGGGATGAGGCGAAGAAGATTGCGAGCCAAGTTTCCAGGGGGAAGGAAGTCTGGCGAATTGGGCCACCGGAGCACGCAGCCGCGGAAGCATTGAATCAGGCAGCGAAGACGTGGGGAATTGCGTTGGAAGAAATTACGGTTGCAGAATGTGGGACTCCTGGCGAGTATGACGGCGAGCAGGTCACCTCTTGCGGATGGAGCGATAAGACCGGAATGGAATCGCTCGACGTTCAGATCACTCGGTTTGGATACCCGCGCAATGGAAGGGATTGGGACTCGATCCCCTGGGTTGTGACAGGGGAGAGCGGGATCGTCTGCAAGGTCGAGAATTAGCTCTCTGGTTGCTCAACTGTTGGGACACTATTCTGCCGATCCCATCCCGCTCCATCATCTGGTAAAGTGAGGGGTGGTCCCCTTGCGCGAAACTCTCACCACTAGAGGGCTTTGCGCAGACGATCGGGGGCTAGAAACCAAGAACCCCTATGCATCACGATCTGCCAAAAGCCTACGACCCCGCAGCCATTGAAGACCACTGGGCCGAATACTGGGTAAGCGAAAAACTCTTCGCGCAACCCACTCCCGCCTCCGACAACGCCGAACTCGGCGATCCCTTCACCATCCTGCTGCCGCCGCCCAATGTGACCGGAAACCTGCACATGGGGCACATGTTCGAGCATACGGAGAGCGACATCCTGATGCGCTGGCGCCGCATGTGCGGTGACCGCGTTCTATGGGTGCCTGGCACCGATCACGCCGGCATCGCGACACAGATGCTGGTCGAGCGGCAAATTGCCAGCGAAGGCACCTCCCGCCAGCAGCTTGGCCGCGAGCCCTTTGTCGAGCGCGTGTGGGCATGGAGACGCCACTATGGCGGCGCCATCCTCGGGCAAATGAAGCGGCTTGGCGCATCGGTGGATTGGCAGCGGGAATACTTCACGATGGACGAAAGGCTTTCGGTTGCTGTGCGCGAGGCGTTCGTCCGCCTGTATGAGCAGGGTCTGATTTACCGCGGCGCTTACATCGTGAATTGGTGCCCGCGTTGTCAGACAGCGATAAGTGACTTGGAAGTCGTTCACGAGGAACAAAAGGGTCACTTATGGGAGATTCGCTACCCTGTTATAGGTCAAGACGGTGAAAATAGCGAAGAGTTTATAACTGTCGCGACGACTCGGCCCGAGACGATGCTTGGCGATGTGGCTGTAGCCATTCATCCAGTAGACGAGCGCTATCTTCATCTGCATGGCAAGAAGCTGCGCCTGCCTCTGATGAATCGCGAGATTCCAGTCATTCTCGACGAATGGGTTAGCCGCGAATTTGGCACAGGTGCGGTGAAAGTAACTCCCGCTCACGACCCCAATGACTTTGCCCTCGGCGAGCGCCATCATCTGCCGTCGATCAACATCATGGACGCGGAAGGCCGCATTAATAGCGAAGGCGGCGCTTATGCCGGACTCGACCGCTATGCGGCGCGCAAGAAGATCGTCGCCGACCTTGAAGAACAAGGCCTTTTTGCAGGAATCAAGGACCATATCAACAACGTGGGCCACTGCGATCGCTGCAAGACTACGGTCGAGCCGCGGCTTTCGACGCAGTGGTTCGTCAAGATCCAGCCGTTGGCGGATAAGGCAATCGTGGCGGTCAAGCCCGATGCGCAGGGCAATAAGGCCATTCGCATCCTTCCGGAACAGTACGAAAAGGTCTACCTGGAGTGGATGGAGAATATTCACGACTGGTGCATCTCGCGCCAACTCTGGTGGGGCCATCGCATTCCCGCATGGCACTGCGCGAATTGCCATAAGATCACTGTCGCGCGCGAAGACCCGTCGGCGTGCGGCCACTGCGGCTCGGAGAAGATCACGCAGGAGACGGACGTGCTGGACACGTGGTTCTCCTCCGGTCTGCTGCCGGTTTCCGTCTTCGGCTGGCCGAATTTCACCGAGGAGAATCGCGGAGACTTCGACGCCTTCTATCCGACGAGCTTGCTGGTGACCGGCTTCGACATACTCTTCTTCTGGGTCGCGCGAATGATCATGTTTGGATGCTGGTTTTCGCCCGACGTGGCTAAGCCGGACGGCAACTCGCGTTCGCTCGCTGAGTCGGTTCCCTTCCGCGAGGTTTATATTCACGCGTTGGTGCTCGATGCCAACCGCGAAAAAATGTCCAAGGTTAAGGGCAATGTCATCAACCCCATCGAAGTTGTGACGCAATACGGCACGGATGCGGTGCGCTTCACGCTCGCCTCGATGGCATCTCCGGGAACCAATGTCGCCTTCAATGTGGCCCGTACCGAGGGCTATCGCGCCTTTGCCAACAAAATCTGGAATGCGGCGCGGTTTCTATTCATGAATGTGGATCGGGCCGCTGAAATTGTCATTACGGTCGATCTCTCCGCGCTGGGTGGGATGCCGGTGGTTGTGGCCGATGCACCGCTTGAGGCTCGCTGGATCGTCGCTGAGTTAGGTGCGACCGCGGCCAAAGTCAATGCTTCCCTTGAGAATTACCGCTTCGACGAAGCGGCTAACTCGATCTATCAGTTCTTCTGGGGAAGCTTCTGCGATTGGTATATCGAGATCGTCAAGCTGCGCCTCGACTTTTCTGAAACGGCAGACAAGGAGAAAACAAAAGCTGCACTTACCACGCTGGTCAGTGTCTTCGAGGCATCGTTGCGGTTGTTATCGCCGATTATGCCGTTCTTGACGGAAGAACTTTGGCATGCTGTTTACGACGGTAACCCGCCTGCTAAGTCGATTGCGCTTGCAAGTTATCCGGAAGGCGATGAACATCTTGACGATGCGGCCGTGATCGATATGAGCGTGCTACAAAGCCTCATTGTTGAGATTCGAGCATTGCGCAAAGAAATCGGCGTGGAAGAGAAGGCCATCACACCGGTTGAGGTACGCATCGACCTGGGAATGCGACCTGTTCTCAAGGAAAACATTGCGATTGTGGAACGGCTGGCGCGGGTAAGCGAAATCCGCATGGTGGACCAAATCGCCGCCGGAGTGTCGAAGCATTCGACAGCCAACTTCGATGTTGCTGTGATCTACGAGCGCACCGTCGATGTGGCTGCGGAGAGCGGGCGCTTGAAAAAGGAGATTGTACGACAAGAGAAAATCATCGCCAATGCTGAGCGCCAATTAGGCAATCCCGGCTTTATTGAAAAGGCCCCAGCGCCCATTGTCGAGGGATTGAAGAAGCAACTGGCAGAAGCGCGCCGGCTGCTTGAGAAAGCGCGCGGCGACCTCGACGAATTGCCGCCGGATTAGAGAAAGGGCAAAGGAGCAACCGCAGGTCTTTCGGCTCCGCTGCGCTTCGCTCAGGATGACAGATCTGGGAGTACCGTGAGATCCTAGCTCTCAAATTCCAGATTCGGATCGTCCACCGTCGCGGGAGAATGCGCGCGCCGCACTGGAGGGCCTAAAGAAAGGGAGTTAGCCATGTCTTGCGAATGCGCTCAGTGCCGGCAGCACTATCGAACGCTGGGAATCGCCTTCGGAATTCCCGAGGAATCCGCTATCGAAGAGGCCTATCGAGAGGGGGTCAAACAATGGCACCCCGATCTCTATGAGAATTACGCCAGCTTGCGGGCTGATGCAGAAGAACACTTCAAACAGCTCCAGGTTGCCTATCGGGAATTGAAAGAGCACAACACGGTGTCGACGGCAGAAGTGCGGGTGGAAAGTGTTGCTATTCAGCCGCAGAAAGAGGAGACTCCGGTCATCTCGTTTGGCGACGCGCCGGGCTGCCTGATGGCGAAGCAGTTTACCCCGCAGATCGAAGAGATGATTGCCCCTCACCTGGGAAAACTAGGCCTGACTCTGGCGATCGTCGATATCGGCGGCAACCGGTCGCACGTCACCTATTCTCAGTTCTTTCTCCTGGCAAGCCGCGGAATCATGATGCGCGACTCTCGTCACAATATCTCTGTCCTCTGGTATGCCGATCTGGGCGCGATCAACCTCATCGACCGGAACAAGAGTGGGAAGGTCAGTTCATGGCAGAAGCTCATGGGTGGAATCTCAGGAAGCCAGCAGAGTTACGAGCTTCAGATCAACCGGAGCAATGGAGCTATCTTCTGTTCGATCTCCAGCCAGGCGGATGATAGGGTGAAGACGGCTATCTACGACTTTCTGATGCGCCAGAAGCTTGAATCGCATCCCTGAGCGGGCGAAAAGGAACCATGGACTGGAAGAGCAGCAGCATCGACGGACTGCTTGAGCGAGCCTTGATCGAAGACAAGGCCGCCAACGACACCACGACCAATCTCACCATCGACTCAGCATTGCAGGCGACGGGCTCGATTATCGCGCGGCAGGAGATGGTGGTTTGCGGGCTTGGCGCGGTGCCACGGCTCTTTGAGATTTATGCTCGCCTCGATAAGCGCGCCCCGGCGCAGAGACGATTCGAGGTTGTGAGTCATCCGGAGATCTTCGACGGCGTGCGCGTTCACGATGGGCAGGTGTTGGCCGTGATCCGCCATAACGCGCGCGTGCTGCTCAGTTGCGAGCGCGTCATCTTGAATCTGATGCAGCACCTGAGCGGCATTGCCACACTCACGCGGCGCTTCGTGGATGCCGTTGAGGGAACCCATGCTCATGTGCTCGACACACGCAAGACCGTGCCAGGGCTGCGGGCTCTTGAAAAATACGCCGTGCAGTGTGGCGGAGGAACGAACCATCGTCTCGACTTGGCCAGCGGCATCCTGATCAAGAACAACCACATCTCGCTGGGAGGCGGATTGCCCGTCGTGCTGACGCAAGCTCTTGAGGGGCGCAAGAAGGGCCAGCGTGTGCAGGTTGAGGTGCGATCGCCGCAGGAACTCGAGGAGGCTCTTGCGTACGGCGCGGAGGCGATTTTGCTGGATAACATGACTCCTGCCCAGGTAAAGCAATCCGTAGCTCGCATCACAAAGGCGGTCGAAGGGCAGGCGGCGGAGGGACAGGTTCGGCCCTCGATTCCGACCGAGGCCTCCGGCGGCATCGTGCTCGAAAACATTCGCGCCTATGCCGAGACCGGCGTGGACTTCATCAGCGTGGGCGCGCTGACTCACTCAGCCAAGGCCGCGGATATCTCGATGCGGATTGAAGCGGAGACCGCTTAGAAGTGCGCGAGTCTTCGCTGGATCTCTTCGATCTTGCCGCACTTGAGGCTGCGCTTGCCGCCACGATCTTCGCGAGCCGTCTCCACTTCTCGGCGGTCACTGACTCCACCAACGCCAACGCGATTGAAGCCGCCAACGGTGGAGCGCCGCATGGTTCGGTCTACTTTGCCGATGAACAGTTGGCTGGCCGCGGCCGTGGCGGTCACGATTGGCAATCGGCTGCGGGCCAAGGGCTTTATGTGAGCGTGCTGCTGAGGCTGGCGATTCCCGCTGCCCGCTTGCCGCTGCTTCCGCTGGCCGCGGGACTGGCTGCCGCCGAGGCCATTCGCTCCGTCGCCGGCTTGACGGTGGATTTGCGCTGGCCCAACGATCTGCTCATCGACGCCCGCAAAACCGGTGGCATACTGGTTGAGTCGAAGATCGAGGGCCAGGCGGCCGGCTTTGCCGTGGTAGGAATTGGCATTAACGTCCACCAGAGCGCCTTTGATCCTGGCCTGTCAACGCCGGCGACCTCGCTCGATCTGGAGAGCGGGCGTCAGATCTCACGTCAAACCCTGCTCATCGCCCTGCTAGAATCTCTGGAGCGCGAGGCGCTGGGTTTGATTGATCCGGCGGCGGTGACGACGATTCCCGCGCGCGTCGAGAAGGGCTCGACATGGATTTGCGGGCGGCGAGTCGAGGTGCACGGTCCGCAGTCTTGCATTGGGGTTACGGCTGGGCTGGATAAGAATGGATTTTTGCTGGTGCGGACCGAGGATGGAATGGTTACCGTGCAGACTGGCGGGATTCGCACGGCGAAGGTTTGAATTGCAGGCACCCCACCCATTCGCCAGGAAGAGGGCGAATGGATGGGCACGGTGCCGTCGTTAGGAAATAAATTGAGAGAGTTATGCTGTTAGCGATCGATGTCGGCAATACGAATACGGTGCTGGGCATCTACCGGATCGACGGCGGATCGGGGTCCCCGGCGACAGGTCTTGGTCGTCGGGGTGATGAGAAGCCAGAACTGGTCGCGAACTGGCGCGTCACAACGCACCGTTCGCAGACCGCCGACGAGTACGGCGTGCTATTTGTGAACCTCTTCGAGATGCACGGGATGGCTCCGAGCCAGGTGCATCACATCATCATTTCGTCTGTCGTGCCGCCGGTCGAGGGTACGCTGCGCCAGGTCTGCGAGACGTATTTTCATCGACAGCCGCTCTTCGTCGAGCCGGGGATCAAGACGGGAATGCCGGTGCTGGTGGATAATCCCAGCGAACTCGGCGCGGACCGGCTGGTGAATGCCATCGCCGCATTCGAGCGCTACGGAGGGCCATGCATCGTGGTGGACTTCGGGACAGCGACGACCTTTGACGTGATTTCGGAGAAGGGCGAATATCTGGGTGGGGCCATCGCGCCGGGGCTGGGAATCAGCGCCGATGCGCTCTTTTCACGTGCCGCTCGCCTGAGCCGCGTAGACATCAAGCGCCCCGCCAAGGTGATCGGGACCAATACCATTACGCACCTGCAGACTGGCCTCTATTACGGCTACATCGGCCTGGTAGACGGCATTCTGGAGAGGATTATCGCTGAACTGGGCGCGAAGCCACGAGTGATTGCTACCGGCGGACTGGCGCGCCAGATCTCTGAGGACTCGCGCTACATCGACGAGATCGACGACATGCTGACCCTCGACGGCCTGCTGATCCTCTTCGAGCGCAACCGGGTGGCCAAGCCTCGCGGCAAAGCGCATTGAGGCGAGGGCCGTGCTGAACTACTTCAATTACTTCACCGAGATCGAAGACCGCTTCCAGCGGCGGCGGGGAACGCTGCTGCTGCTCTCAACACTGGATTGGGCGCTGATCGAGATGTGGCGCGAGGCGGGGATTCCGCTGGAGGCGGTGCTGCGCGGCATAGATGTGGCCTTCGATAGATATGAGGCGCGGCAAAAGCGCGGGCGAATGAGGCGTGTCAACGGCCTGGCTTGGTGCGCACAGGCAGTGATGGAGGCTGCCGAGGAATTGCGCGAGGCTGCCACAGGCACGGCTTCCGCCTCGACCGACACTGCACGCGAATCGGGCTTCGAACGGGAGCGCGTGGCTGCGCACCTTGAGGCCGCAGCCACGGCGCTCGATGCTGCTACTGTGGCGACTGAGGCCTGCACCGCTGCTGCCGCCCGTCTGCGCACGCTGGCCGCCGAGACGCGAGCTGCTGAAGCCGAGAACGCCGGAGCGCAGGATCTCGAAGCCCTCGAACGCACGCTTACTGTCCTCGAAGAGAAACTCTTCGCCGCATTGACCGCAGCCGCTCCCGAGGAGTTGCTGGTGGGGCTCAAGGAGCACGCGGCGCGCGAGCTGGCGCCCTATCGCAGCCGAATGGGAGCGGTGCAACTGCGTCAGGTGGAGCGGCAGTTTGTGCAAAAACAGTTGCTGGTCCACTACAACTTGCCCCGGCTTAGCCTATTTTATATGAGCCAGCAATGAAGCCGCCGAGGGAACAATCCGGAACGCCGCGGCGTGAGAAGTCAACGACGGCCCACCCTAGCCACAAGAACAAGAGCGTGGCGAGGGTGGGGCACCCGTCTCTGGAATCCCACTCTTTCCGCAAAGAGCGCGGAAAGGATGGGTCACCGAAGAATCTCTTGCCCACCGAGCCACAGCTCGTCGAGATCGAGAAGCCAATCTATGGCGGCGCGTTTTTGGCGCGGCTTGAGGGCAAGGCCATCTTTGTTCCGCTCACACTGTCCGGCGAGCAGGCGAGGGTGCGGATCGTGCAGAGCAAGCCCGGCTATGCGACTGCCGAGGTTGAAAAGATCGTTCGCGCGGCGCCCGAGCGGATTGCGCCCGCCTGCCCGCACTTTGGCGCTTGCGGCGGATGCAATTACCAGCACACAGACTATGCGAACCAACTCCGTCTCAAACGGGACATTCTGCGCGAGACGTTGGAGCGTGGTGGCGTGGCTGTGCCCACAGAGATCGCTGTGTTGGCTGGCGAGCCATTCGGCTATCGCAACCGCATCCGTCTGGCCTTCGATGCTGCTGGCAATCCAGGCTATCGCGGACGGCGCTCTCATGCGGTGGTTCCCATACGCGAATGCCCTATCGCTGCTCCATTACTGGTTGAGGCTGCGCTGGCCTTCACTCAGGCTTCGCGCGACTTTGCCCCGGCACTTCGTCCCACGGAGATTTCGCTCTTCTGCAATGCCGCCGAGACCGCGCTGCTGGCGAGTGTTTTTATTTCGAGCCGCGTTAAGGTTCGATTTGACGAGTTGGCGCGGGCTTTCCATGAGCGGATTCCCGCACTCAACGGCGCAGAGCTGGTCGTCGAAGGCCGCCCTGGCGAATACCCGCGCACCTTTGCGCAATGGGGCGCGGCGTCTCTCGCCTATCGTGCTGCCAGCTTCGAGTATCGCGTGGATCACGGCGCGTTTTTCCAGGTCAACCGCTGGCTGGTGGATGGCCTCGTCGATCACGTAGTAGCCGGCCACAAGGGCAAGCTGGCCTGGGATCTCTTCGCAGGCGTCGGGCTCTTTGCGCGACAGCTTGCGGCTCGGTTTGATCGAGTCATCGCCGTTGAGTCGTCCCCTGCGGCAACGGTGGCTCTCGAAGAAAATTTTTGCGCCACGGGTGGGGCAGCCGTCAAGGCCGATACGCTTAGCTTCCTCAGGCGCATTCGCAGGGAAGAAATCCCCGATCTGATCGTTGTCGACCCTCCACGCACTGGCCTGGGAGCGGAGACTTGCGCGCTGCTGGCCGAGATCGCGGCACCCGCCGTGGTCTGTGTCTCCTGCGACCCGGCGACACTGGCGCGCGACCTGCGTGCGCTGACCAGATCCGGCTACCAAGTCCAATCGATCACCCTCGCCGACCTCTTTCCGCAGACCTTTCACCTGGAGACAGTGGTCCAGTTGCGCCGCGCCTGATAGGCTTGAGGGCCAGAACAGCTTTCCCGATTCAGACGCGATGGAAACCGGCTCCCCCAAGATCGGGCAAGTCAACGCAGGCCTCTACGGGCCGGGTGACGGGCTCAATGCAGTCCCGCTTTTTCACGCAGCATGGCTCTTTGCCGGCGGGATCGCTGCCAGCCAAGCACTCTGGCTGCGGCCTAGCCTGGTGCTTGTTGCGCTCGGCCTTGTCGCCGTGGTCTGCGGCGTGGCTGCCTTCAGGGCGCAGCGTATCGTCTGGCTGCCATTGGCTGTCTTATGGCTCCTGCTGGGCGCGTGGTGCGCTTGGATGGAGCCGCACCCGGCGCCGGCTCCTGCGCTGGCGGCGCTCTCAGATAATCTTCTCCGCACCGTCGAGGGAACGGTCGTCGATGCGGGGCCTGTACGCGGCGAGACGGAGCAGAATCTGGACGAGCCTGCCTCAGCGCAGCAACAGGCGCAACTAACTTCGCAGCGAATCGACCTGCGCATCTCCAGCGTGGAGGTGGTTACCGATACTGAGGACGTACAGGCTCCTGTCAAAGGAGGCGTGCGGCTGACCGTTCGCTGGCCTCAAAACCCTTTCATCCCGCAGCCCTTCCAGTGTGGCGAGCGCGTGCGAGCCGTGGTTCGCCTGCTGCCCCCCGAGGTCTATCACGATCCCGGCGTCTGGAGCCGCGAGGAGTTTCTGGTCGAGCAAGGCATCACCTCTACGGCTACTGTCGGCATCGAGCGCCTTGAACGCATCGGCCAAGCGCAAGGCTTCTTCCCCGGCTGCCGATTCAGCGCTTTGCAGCGCGCCACGAGCACGCGGCTGCTGGCCCTGCCCGTGACGATGCGAAGACTACCCGCCTCACTGCGCCTCACACAAGACGACGCAATCATGCTGGCCGCCATGGTCACAGGCGACCGCACGTATCTGACCCACTCGTTGCGCGTGGGCTTTGAGCGCACCGGCTCCTTTCACATGCTGGTGGTTTCCGGTTTTCATCTGGCGATTGTGGCCGGCTGCATCTTCTGGGTTGCCAAGAGGCTCGGGTTGCCGCGTGTACCGGCGACGCTGACCACGATTGGTGCCTCGTTTGCCTATGCGCTATTCACGGGCTTCGCCACGCCGGTCGAGCGCTCGCTCTTCATGATCACTCTTTACCTGCTCGGCCGGCTCGTCTATCGAGAACGCAACGCGATGAACACCATCGGCTTTGCTGCGTTGTGCTTGCTGGCCGTGAGTCCGCGCAGCCTCTTCGACTCCAGCTTTCAGATGACGCTGCTGGCCGTGGCCGCAATCGGTGGCATCGCAGCTCCGCTGCTGCAAGGGACGGTTCACCCCTATCTGGCAGCGACGCGCGACTTGCGGCTCATCGCCCTGGACGTCAAGCTGGCTCCGCGCATCGCTCAATTTCGCGTGATTCTTCGCATGACCGCCGCAGGTCTCCAGAGAGCGGTGGCTGGCCCATGGGCCGGTCGCTTAGCCTGGCGCGCTTTCCCCTTCGCCGTGTATCTCTTTCTCAGTGCAGTCGAATTGCTGGCCGTCTCCTGCGTGGTGGAACTCGCCATGACACTGCCGATGGCTCTCTATTTCCATCGCATCACCGTCTTCGCACTGCCGGTGAATGTATTTATCCTGCCGTTGCTGCTTATTCTGATGCCAGCCGCGCTCGTTACTTTGCTTTGTTCTCTGATTGGTCCGGTCTACGCAGTAGTCCCGGCAATGATCGCGGCTGCCTTCTTGCATATTGGCATCGGGCTGGTGCGTCTCTTCGGTTCGACGGCATGGGGCGATCTTCGCATCCCCGCACCTCTGCTTTGGCAGTCGCTCGCCTTCTGTGCGCTGCTTGCAGCGGCCGTTGTGCTATCCCACCTTGGCGGCAAAAACAACTACGCCGCGAAGGTGGAGCACCCATCTCCAACCGATGGACTCCGCTGGCCGCGCCGAGCCGCATGGGCTGCACTATTGCTTGCTGCATTGGTTGCCGTTGCGCCCCGGCCAGAAGATTATCCGCGCGACACATTGCTTGTGGAGGCGATCGATGTGGGCCAGGGCGACAGCTTGCTGCTCATCGCGCCTGACGGCAAGACGATGCTGGTGGATGGCGGCGGCTTCGGAGGAGGCCCGCATCAGGCGCCCCAAGATTACGACATCGGCGAGGAGGTCGTGTCGCAGGTTTTGTGGTCGCGCGGTATTCGCCGGCTCGACGTGGTGGCCCTGAGCCACGCACACTCCGACCACATGGGCGGCCTGCCCGCCGTCCTGCGCAACTTCCATCCTGTCGAGCTTTGGGTAGGCAACAATCCGCGTTTCGGGGCCTACAACGCGTTGCTGGATGAGGCTGCCAGCCTCCATGTGCGCGTTCGATCGCTGCGCGCCGGCGATGCGCTCTCCTTCGGCCCGGCTCAAGTGAACGTTCTGGCGCCCTTTCGCGATTATCAGCCCGGCGCGGAGCCTGCCAATAATGACTCGCTTGTAATGCATTTGGCGTACGGAGAGACCTCCGTTTTATTGGAGGGTGACGCCGAGGCGCCCGTCGAAGACGCGATGCTGGCCGAATCCGGCCTGGCCAGCACGCTCTTGAAAGTGGGGCACCACGGCAGCATCACCTCGACGCGGCCTGGGTTTCTCGCCCGCGTCGCTCCCCGATTCGCCGTGATCTCCTGCGGCCTGCACAACCGCTATGGCCATCCCCGAATGGAGGTGCTCGAAGAGTTGCAGGCGGCTCAGGTGCGCACCTTATCGACCGACATCAACGGCGCTGCCTGCTTCCGGCTCGACGGCAGGATCGCAACCCCGGATCTGGCCTGCGGCTGGCGGCCATCGCGCTGAAGCGGCCAAGGGTCTGACCGCAAGAGACCTGTCCTAAATCCTTCAAGACGCCTTATTCTGAAACGGATCCGCAATGTCCAACCTCACATTGCCGTGTAATTGGCCTATAATCCATGCGAGGAATCATACGGTTGCAAGATGCCTCTATCTGGCACGTGCAACTGAGGAGGCTGCTATGTTGAAACCGTTGCTGTTCGCTTCAGCGGTTGTGCTGTTTGGAGTCACTGCCTGGTCCGCGACGGGAAGTGCGGCTCAGGACGAGAGCAAGAAAAATCCGGCGAAGACTACCGAGAAATCAGAAGCGCGCGCGAAGGCCATCTATGCGCAGGACTGCGCGATTTGTCACGGAGAGACCGGAGATGGCAAGACCGATCTGGCCAAGGATATGCAATTGAAGCTTGACGATTGGACCGACCCGAAGGCGCTGGCCGACAAGCAGGACGGGGATCTCTTCAAAGTCATTCGCAACGGCAAAGACAAGATGCCTCCCGAGGCCGAAGGCCGGGCAAAGGACGATGAAGTCCGGAATCTAATCCTCTACATTCGCGGAATGTCGAAGCAGCAACCGGTCGCCGCGCCCAGCGCGACAAACTAGAACCGCAGCCTCAACCCGAACTGAAACTGCCGCTCACGATAAAAGTTCGTCGCATTGACGTTCAAAGGCTGGCCGAATGCGGTGGTGTTGGCCTTCACGCCGTTGAGAAAGTTCAGCGTCGGAAGCGCGCCCTCCGTAGTGCCGGGTTCGATGGTATAGCCGGTGGTCTCCACTTCAGTCACATTTTGGTGGTTGAAGAGGTTAAAGCTCTCGGCCAGTAGCTCCAACTGCCGCATGCTGCCGAGATCAAGACGTTTGGCCAGACGCAGGTCGGCCTTCCATGTGGCCGGATAGCGATAAGTATTGCGGCCGATGTTATAGAAGCGGCCATCGCTGCCCTGGCCGTAGACCCGGTTGTCGCCTCCCGAGCCGTTCATTCCCGGCGCCAGTGCAACGATTTTCTCGGTCCCGTTGAGCGTGAGCAGGAACTCCTCTGCCAGCGAGCCCGAAGTGCGCATGGTGTAAGGCAGGCCGCTCCGGAGTTGCCCAACACTGGAGACCACCCAGCCATCGGCGAACTTTCCCGCCAGGCCGTGCAGCTTCCACGGCGCTTCAAAGATCACCGTGACACCGGCCGAGTGACGCCTGTCCAGATCGCTGGCGCCGTACTCCAAACTGAAGGCGCCAGGTTCCAGCACATCGTTGCCGGCCACCTGAGAACTCTCGTTGGGGTTCCAGTCCATGGCATGCGAATAAGTGTAGTGGGCATTGAAGCTCAGGCCCCGGCGGCCATAACGGGCGACCCTAAGTACACCGGCCTCATAAGTGGAGTTGGCTTGGCTGGTGATCTGGGAGA
This sequence comes from uncultured Occallatibacter sp., assembly GCA_964525655.1. GTDB lineage: Bacteria > Acidobacteriota > Terriglobia > Terriglobales > Acidobacteriaceae > Telmatobacter. The sequence continues at coordinate 9,324 of CAZGHZ010000005.1, read as the reverse complement.
TCTGCTGGTAATTCAAATCCGGGCGTCCGGCAATCCCGGTCGGTGAGGGCCATGAGGCATAGAAGGGAACCGTGATTTGGGCAGCCTTGATGGGTCCAACGCCGGTCGTGTCCACAATAGCATAGGTAATGGTCTGCGCCGGGTTGGGTGCCGGTAGATTTGCATCGATCGAGACCGGCAAACGGCGGCCCAGGCTCACCATTGCGCTGCCGGTCACCTCAAAGTGACCCGGCAGCTTCTCTTCGACCGATGCGATGCCTTGATGCACCTCGGGGTTATGGAAGTTGGGCGCGAACTCAACTGCTCCGGGCTTGATGACATTGGCTGGATCGCCTTGCAAAACGTATGGAAACGGCGGCGCACTGCTGGTGCCGGTGGGAGGATTGAGGCCATCCATGGGACGGATGAAGAAGCTCAGGTCGCCTTTGAGCGAGCCGGTCTGGGTCAATGCTGTTTCCACTGCGGAGTTTTGGGTGCGGCCAAAGTACATTCCGTAGCCCAAGCGAAGCAGGGGCCAGTGGCTATCACCGCTTCCCATAGCCAGGCTCACGCGCGGCCCCCAACTATTGCCCAGGCTGGGCAGCTTCTGGGTCAGCGGGAGGCCTTGGTTCGCGAGCCCTGCGATCGGCGGCGGCAGTTGCTCCCGCTCCCAGCGCAACCCGGCAGAGGCGGCCAGTTGTTTGCCGGCCTGCCACTGTGCAGTCGTGTAACCAGCCCAGTCGTTGGTGCTTAAATGCCAATCGTCGGGCCCAATCATCTGCGAGTAGTAGGAGTAGCAGGGCAGGCTGCCCGCACCGAGAAGATTGTTCGCCGAGTCGCGCCAGACCTTGCCGGTCTGATCGCAGTTGCGCTGATTCATCGGGTCGAGTTCGCCGGAGAGCGAAAAACTCTGAAAGACCAGTGCATCGGAGACGAAGTTGTCCAGGTTGGAGTAGGTATAGGTACCGGTCTGGTTGCGCAGCAGGCTCACCGCATCGAAGCTGTGATTGAAATCGAAGCCGGCTTTGACCAACAATTTGCCGCGAATCCAGTCCACCGACTCCTGTTCGCGGTACGAGCGCTCGTCAGGATAACTGCCCGTGCCGAAGCGCGACGGGCCACCAATAGTGAAGCCGTAGCGATTGTCGACAACGATCTGCGGCAACTGGTCCCAAGCATTTCCGGCGAGGAAGGTCTTTTCAAAGTCCGACGGAGTCGAGGGCCGCGCCTCCTGAATCTCGTGCCCGAAAGAGGCCTGGGTGACGGCCAGCAGATTGGAGGTCAGGAATGCCTCCCAGCGGCTCAACAGCCACTCTTCGCTGGCCCCTGTCGACCCGAAGCTGTGGTTGCCGTAGGTCTCCGAGACTCGCGTGAGGCCTCCGCCCGGTGAATTCCAGTTGGCACCGATGCCCTCAAGCGTAAAGCGATGGCGCTCGGTCGCTTGCCAGTCGAGCCGCCCAAAGCCAGTCCACTGCGTTGCCGTGCGCGGAGATGGTCCGAGCAGCGGAGCAAGCGGAGTGCCCAATAGGCACGTAGAGGACGAACCGCCCAAAGTTCCCGCCAATGTCTCCAACATGCAGGAGTATTTCGCCCGCCCCTCGGCCTCGGAGTTTGCGCCGGGTAATCCCAGCCTCCCGGCTAGCACCTGCATCTGGTCGTCTGTCGGGTTGGCGAAGAATCCACTGGTACATACTCCGTCACTGTCATATCCCAGACATGGATGCTTGACCGTAGCGATCCCCGGATCGTTGCGGTGATTCCCATCCACAGCCGCAAACCAGAAGAGATTGTTGCGACGAACCCGGCTACCCGCTCCGATTCCCCACACTGTTTCGTGGTCGGGCGGAGTATAGGACGGACTGTTGGCCGGCGTATAAGTCTGCGACGTAAAGAGCGGAACCGAATTGAGAGCAACACTGGCCGGAGCAATCTCCTTGATCCATTGGGTGAAGGGGTTCTGCGCTCCCCAGATGTTCTGGCGATCGAAGAAGAAGCCCTGCCCATGCAGCTTGTCGCCTCCGCGCTGGGTTTCCAAGTTCATGCGACCGCCGGCCGCCTTGTCCGCCGCGGCCTCCATGTTGCCGGTGGTCGTCTCGACCGAGCGAATCGCCGCTTCGCTCACGGAAAATCCGTGCCCGCCAGCGCCTACCTGCGCCATTCCCGCCGGTTCGCCGCCCTGCCCCATAGGGCCGGGTCCTTGGGAACCCTGTCCAGAGCTGTTTGTCGATCCAAAGGCCAGCTCACGGCTGGCTCCATCCATGGTGGTCCCTGCCTGTTGGTGTCCCGCAGCGGGCATCGAGATCTTGGCTTGGCCGCCCGCTGGGGTCGTTGATGTGGGCGCGTTGTCCAGCACGAAATCCTGCCAGTGGCGACCGCTCACCGGTAGCGCCTGCAACTCTGCGGCGTTTATTGTGGCCGCAACCGATGGAGCCGCCGGACCGCCTCCCTGAGAGAGTGCCAAGTTCGGCTTGAGACCAGGCTCGGAAGTCTGCATCGCCACATCCAATGCTGACCGGGCCGCCGCTGCCATCATGGCAGATCCCTGACCGTTGGCCATGACCTGAATCGCGACTCTCGGCTCGGCCAAGGCCAGGTTCGCATTAGAGATGCTTGTTCGCGCAACGATCAGCTGAGTCTGGAACGCGGCTTTCGCGACCGGTGCAATCCCTTCTGGTGCCAGACCGGCCTTCTCGTAGGGACCAATCTGCGTCGCAGTCTGTGGCTGTCCGGTTGCCGATTCCGGCTTGTTAACGGTCGGAGTAACTGTCCCAGGCGCTGGCGACTGCTTATTGAGTTGCGCTTGGGCCTTGGCCGGTTCCACCCGAAGCTCAGCCGCAAGAGCGGGGCCGGCCGGACTTTTCTCGAACTCCATCGCCGCTTGGACGCGCGCTTCATGGCCGCTCGAGACGACGATCTCATTCAGACGGCCGCGCCCCAGTTGCGGGCTTCTGGCCTCTAGCGAATACTCGCCCGGCTCCAGGCCGCTGAAACGGTAAACTCCATTAACCGAGGTGGTTGTGCTGGCTTCCACACCTGTGGTTTCATTGCGCAATATAACGTTGACGCCGGGCAGAGGATTCGAGTGCAGGTCGGTTAACTTACCTGAGAGCGTACCAGCTGGTTCGTTTTGAGGGGATTGGGCAAAGCTCACCCCTACCGCGCCCATCAGAAAGATGAATGCGGCCAACGCCCTAGTCCAATTGCCCTTTGTCCCCGCCATCGAGCCCCCAAGCTCGCGGCAGACCATGGAAAAAGTTCGCTTCAACTCCGGCCCACTCTTGCGGCGGGTACGGATAGACTAACCGATGACGCAATCTTCCGGCCCTGAGCGTCCGAAAAAGACAGATCGGAACTCGATCTCCGGCTCGATCCCCGCTATCTAGAAGCAGAATCAATGCGGAGACAAGTTTCCAGAGCAGATGAACGTTCCGAGAAGGCGTGAGTTGTCTAAAAGTGAAGTTATGAGGGATTCTAAGCCCTCGTCCAGTAAACTGGGAAGATGGTAATTTGAATTCGATCTCGCCGGCCTCTGAAAAGGCGCGAATCTCTTTTCTAATCCCTGATCCCAGCTCCCAATTCCCTGGTCTTTCATGTTCATCGATGAAGCTAAAATTCGCGTCAAGGCCGGCGACGGCGGCAATGGCTGCATGGCGTTCCGGCGCGAGAAGTTCGTTCCTCGCGGCGGGCCGAGCGGCGGCGACGGAGGCCGGGGCGGCGACGTCATCATGGTCAGCTCGCAACGGCATAACACGCTGATCCACTTCCGCTACAACCCGGAGCACAAGGCGCAGAGGGGCGAGCACGGCCTGGGCTCGAACTGCACCGGCCTCGACGGCCACTCGATCATCCTGCAAGTCCCTGTCGGCACAAGCCTCTACGATCAGGAGACCGGCGAGCTTGTTCACGACTTCTCTGAGCCAGACGAGCAGCTTGTCATCGCCAAGGGCGGGCGCGGAGGACGCGGCAACCAGCACTTTGCCACCAGCACCCATCAGGCTCCGCGGGAGCACGAATTGGGGCGCGCGGGCGAGGAACGGCTTTATCGGTTGGAGTTGAAGCTGCTGGCCGATGTGGGCCTGGTCGGATACCCCAACGCCGGCAAGTCCACACTGATCTCACGCATCTCCGCAGCCAAGCCGAAGATCGCCGACTACCCTTTCACTACGCTTGAGCCCAACCTTGGCGTTGTCACAGTGGGCGAGGAGCCCGACCAGGAGTCCTTTGTTGTCGCCGACATGCCTGGATTGATCGAAGGCGCCCATCTCGGCCAGGGCCTGGGCACGCAGTTCCTGCGCCACATCGAGCGCACGCGGCTGCTGCTTCACTTGGTCGATGTTTCGGACGCATCCGGCCGCCCCGACCCGGTTGAGGACTTCAAAGTCATCAACAAGGAACTGGCCAGTTTTACCGGCACGGCGAACCAAAGCGATCCCGACCCCTTCTCGGACGACGCCGGCAAGCCTTCCAAGCCCAATCACCCCCTGGCCCACAAGACCATGATCGTCTGCGCCACCAAGATCGACGCAGCCAATCCCGACAAGCTCAAAAAGCTGGCCACGCATGTGAAGCGCAGGAAACTTGAATTCCATGCCATCTCCGCCGTGACCGGCCAGGGAATCGAAGAGTTGAAGTGGTCGCTCGCGCGGCATCTGCGGCCCGCCAAGGATGAGAGATAGCGGAGGGAGACTCTTCCATGCGAGCAGCCGAACTCATCGCTCCCACCACATTCCGGCTGGCCGAGATGCCGATCGAGGACCCCGGCCCAGGAGAGGTGCAGGTGCGCGTCGAGTCCGTGGGCGTCTGCGGATCGGATTTGCATGCCTACCTGGAGGGATCAGTCGGCGATACTCCCAACAGCTACCCGATGGTACTCGGACACGAGCCTGCGGGAAGAATCGTGAAGACAGGCATCGGCGTCACCGGATTGGCGCCTGGCGACAGCGGAGCCCTTGAGCCAGCCCTCTACTGCTATCACTGCGAGTTCTGTCTGAGTGGACACCACAATGTCTGCGCCAACATCCGCTTTCTCAGCAATCCGGGGCATCCGGGTTTCTTTCGCGAACTGGTCAACCTGCCCGCCGCCAATTTTCTACCCATCCCCTCCGGAGTCTCGTCGGACCACGCAACTCTGATCGAGCCTCTCGCCATCGCATTGCACTCACTGAGCCTCGCAACGATTCAGCCGGGTGAGACGGTTGCGGTCATCGGCGCGGGGCCCATCGGTCTCTTGACTATCGCAGCGCTAAAGGCTGTCGGAGCGGGGCGAATCTGGGTCGTGGAGCCGCTGCCCCACCGCCGCGATTTGGCCAGGAATATCGGCGCCGACGTCGCGCTCGATCCGGCTGAAGCAGTAAAAGAGATCATGAGTGGAACCGGAAAACGAGGCGTCGATTGCGCCATCGATTGCGCGGCCAAGGAGCAGACCACAAACCAGGCCATCCAGGTAACTCGCAATGCAGGTCGTGTGGCGATCACCGGTATTCACTCGACGCGTGAGGTCCCGCTGGAAGGTTCCACGATGCGGCGCAAGGAGCTGACGATCTTCAACGTGCGGCGATCGAACCACGAGTCCCGCGCAGCTTTGGAACTTCTCTGCGCACATCCGGAGTGGTTTGCCCCGCTGGTTACGCATGTGCGCGGGATGGATCGCATCGATGAGGCGTTCGAGATCGCCAGCCACTATCGCGACGGGGTCGGCAAAATGATCGTCCGGGCCTAATGATCACCGAAAAAGACAGTCCAGGACTACCGATGAAACGGATAGGGAAAAGGCTGGCTCCGAAACGATGCAGGTGGCGCTCACCAAACCCTGCAGAATCACGATGGGCCACAGAAAGCGGTGCCTATGCCACCAATGTCCCGCAAGCATTTCAAATCGCGGCAAGATAAATCACACCCCAAACAATTACGCTGCAGCCCCTTTCACAACATCCACAACCTAGAGCATTGTCGGATTTACAGTAGACTTCCGTGCCCCATCCATTCCGCGTTTTTCTGCGGAATGGGTGGGAAATCTACAAAACTTCGGTCTACACAATTCCTAATAATGCTCTAGGCCAAAGGAGATCTTCCTGCTCGATAGCCGAGGCGCTATCCAAAAAAAGAATGATTCCTTACCCATGTGTTTATTGGCGATAACCCTCTGGAGGGCCAAGATAACTGGGTGGCAGATTAATTGAACTAACCACAAGTTTCTCTAGGACCACGCCGGGATCGACCATCCTGAATTTCAGGGTATGATAGCCGGGCGTATCCACGGTGAGCGTCGAGTCGATCTTGCGAACTCCATCGCTGACTGCCTGCTCCCAATCCTTCTGCGAGTTATGTTCCAAGGCATCGATTACTTGCGGCGGTCGGTCGTCAAAGGAGATGGCAAAGCGCAATCCGCGACCCGGCACGAAATTCAGCGTTGGGGCCAGGATGGCTTGCACGTTGAATCTTCCGCTTTCGAATAAGTACATCTTGTATTCGAGTGCTGCCGCCGGTTGAAGCGGCTCAGCGCTCGAAGCCGTTACCGGAAAGATCGTCATTCCGGAAAGTGTTTCGCCAAAACCGGGGATTCTATCCCAATGAACGTTGCCTGCAACTGTTTGACTGGTGAAGTGCTCTGCTTCCATCGAAACGTAATGATTGGCTTCCACAAAGCCCTGCAAGGATTCCTTCTTGGGTGCGGAGGGATAGAAAGATTGCACGCGCACATGAACTACCGTGCCGTTCTTCTGAGCGATGGTTACCACGCCAGCATGTTCACCCTCGGGAACTGCGGTCCAATCGATGCTCACGTAGAGTCTCTTGTCTTTCCCGACAGTACCGTGTGCTTCGCTGAGCTTGATCCAGGGCCGATCGACGCTTGCTGAGAATTCAAATGGCTCGGCGCCACGATTGAAGACTTCGATGTACTGCGTTTGGCGATTGAAAACATCGAAGGTGGGGAGCGCAAAGCTTCCAACATCACGCGAGCTGGCAAACGGCAGCCCTTCGACAGCAACCGCCATTCTCGGCCCGGAGTCCGGTTGAACCTCTGTAACGGCCGGCATTGCATTCAGCGGAGGCTCATTCCAGTATGTATAGCCGATGTGGGTCTGATCCATCATGTGATTCCACTTGCCATTCGCGAGCTTGTGGTTGTAATCACCGGAGAGTTTCGCGTCTTCCGCAAATAGGGATCGTGCCTCGCTCGCGAGATCGTTAGCACTAACTCGACCCTGCATGGCATATAGGTGGTTCAAGCCAGCCGTAATGTATAACTCAGTGACGATGGCGGATGCCTTCACTGGATGCAGTACCAATTCGAAAAAGGCGTCGCGTTTGTCCTCTGGAAGCTGCCGATCGACCTTTTCAGCTCGTTCCACAAGTTCCTTCCAATCGGAATCAACGCGATCGGCTTCCCGATAATTCACCGGGCTGAAAGTGTCCGGCTCCAGTAGCTCCGGCTTGCGCCGCCCATTGTATTGGGTGTATTTCGAGACGATATCAGCTATTTCGGCGGCATGTTCCGCACCGAATTCGCGAGCGGCCCAGAGTTCCGTAAATTCCTGAAGATTATCTTTACCCCATCGTTGGGGATTTCGAGCTAGATTGAGAAAAAACTCGATGGGAAACTCCATTGGCTTCAGATCGCCCACATTCACAATCCAGATCCGGTTTGCCCCATAGTTAAGGGCGAGATTCATCTGTTCCCACACTTTTGGAATGGTATTGGTATTGAGCCACTTATAGGAACGGGGTCCGCCGACATAATCGAAGTGATAGTAGACTCCAGCGCCGCCACTGCGCTTTCTTTCTTCCGGGGTGGGCAGCCTGCGAATATTTCCCCAGTTATCGTCACTCCAGAGCAGAGTTACATCGTCTGGAACGCGCATTCCTTTTTCGTAGTAACCCTGCACTTCCTTATAGAGAGCCCACACCTGGGGATCGGATGCGAGTGTTGGAGTCTTATGGCGGGCGATGATCTCGCGTTGATCGGCGACGATCTTCTCAAGCAGCGCAGTGTCATCCTTCTCGGCCATCGGCGTATCTCCATCGCCGCGCATGCCGAGCGTGATCACACTTTCGTAATTCATATTCCGTTCGATGCCCTCCTCCCAGAATGCATCGAGAGTCTTCGCGTTCGTCGAGTAATCCCACGGGCCAGTGCCGTGGCGTTTCCATTCCTGCTGAGCGCGCAGCATGGGCTCATGATGCGAGGTGCCCATCACGATGCCATACTCGTCGGCGAGCTTGGGATTCAAGGGATCATCTTCATTGAAGGCGTTGTCCCACATTGCAGGCCAGAGAAAGTTGGCCTTGAGGCGGAGTAACAGCTCGAAGACCTTCTCATAAAACTCGTGGTTAAGTCCGCCAAACTTCTCTTTGGCCCAGCCTGAGAGCGCAGGAGCTTCATCATTGAGGAAGATTCCCCGATATTTAACTGCCGGCTCGCCTTCAACCCAGCGTCCCGCTTTCACATATAGGGAATCGCGATGATCCACGGGAACATCCGCCCACCAATACCAGGGGGAAACTCCGATCTGCTCGGAAAGGTCGTAAGCGCCGAAGATCGTTCCACGCTTATCGCTGCCGGCAATCACTAAAGCCCGGGCCAGCTTGCCACTCGGCCGGACAACCACTTCGGTCAGGTTTGACTCCCATTTCCCCTCAACGTCTCGAACATCGATCCGGTGCTTCTTGACCAGTGTGTCGACGACCGTGCTCTTTCCAAGCGTTCCGATGACGATCGCCTCACCGGCCAGAGAAGCAGAGTCATGCGTGATCGCCGGCATGCATCCGGTCACGCGATGGACATCCTTCTGCAAATCCGCAGCTGCTCGCTGGACACCGATGAAGTCAGCCGAGTCCACGTAAATCGGCGCGCAATGACCGCCGCCAGCTAGCATCAGCGCGTTAGCGCTCGGAAAGGTCTCAACGCGTTTAGTTTGTCCTAAGGCATAGCACTTCGAGATGCTTCCGCTGAATAGGCATATCGCCGCTGTCAGAACCAGTCCGCAACAGACCCGACCGGCCGAGCGGCGCGATTGAGGTTTTTGGTGGCGGTTCATTGGAACCTCGTTTCTTCCGAGCCCGAGCGCCCAAAAGCGCCGCCCTCGTCGGGCTGGCGATTCCACAAAGACAGGACTGACGGGCCAAAGCCCGGCTTCATTCTTGCGAATTCTGCAGCGTCCTTCAACACCGCTGAGGGCAGGCATTCAAGTCGTACTTTGACACGACAGGGAGTTGGAGGCGAGCTCTTCCGAAGCCTGCAAGGACTATCCTTCAAATCACCTGCACAAGCAGCGATCCTTTAGATGCCGAGCTTGCGGACCTCGTCGTTGTAGTACTTGCGGTAGAGGATCTCCCACTCCTGCG
>CAZGHZ010000004.1:0-94428 GCA_964525655.1 uncultured Occallatibacter sp. | reverse complement strand
TGGTCTCGACCATCGCCAACGGAGGCGTCTATCTTCCGCCGCATGTGCTGATGCCTGGGCAAACGGACGGAAGCGGCAAGACACCGGCGACTGCACAGCCATTCAAAATCGGCGGCGACTTGCCCAATCCTTTGCCTCCCGGCGCGCATCGCGTGCTCTCTACGCTCACCGCCGCCGAGATGCGCAAGATGATGGAGGGAGTGGTTCTCTTCGGCACCGGCAAGGGAGCACAACTCAACGGTTACTCGTCCGGCGGCAAGACCGGCACTGCGCAAAAGGTCGACCCCGCCACACACCTCTACTCGAAGACGATGCACATTGCATCCTTTGCCGGCATCGCTCCGGTCAACAATCCGGTGATCGCGGTGGCTGTGGTCATTGATAACCCCAGGGGCGGGTCATACTACGGAGCGGCTGTTTCCGCGCCGGTCTTTGCCGAGGTGGCGCAGCAGGTTCTCGAATACCTCGCCGTGCCTCATGACATCGATCTGCGTCCGGCGCGCCCGTCAACCAAGCAGGGTAATCCGGTGGTCGAAGACGCATCGGAACACACAGGCGACATCGATGCTCTCTATGCCGCCGTCAACGATCTGCCGGCTGACGATCCTCTGCGCGCGCCTCCAAGCCAGTCCGCGCCTGCGGCCCAGCCCGCCGCATCTCCATCGCAGGCCAGCACAAAGCCTGCAAACACAGCCGCAGAAGCAAAAACCGATGCAACGCAAACATCTGCGGCTACCACCGTCACCATCGCGGATGGAAAGACTCTGCGCGTTCCATCGCTCATCGGCCTGCCGGTGCGCAAGGTGATCGAGCAAACCGCCGCTGCCGGCCTCGAAGTCCAGATCACCGGCAGTGGCACGGTGCGCGAACAGGCTCCAGCGGCTGGAGCGATGGTTGCGCCCGGAACCAAGATTGTGGTTCGCTGCGGGCGATAATAAGCTGCGATTCGGTTACAAAGTGATGCGGAACCGAAGCGCTTCATTTCCTCCATGAGCTGCGGGTTTTGTAAATCGTTCGATCAACTCGCCGCCATTGGCCAGAATCACGGCTTGCGACGCAAGGTTGTCGGGATCGGTGGTCAACTCCACATAAGCCAACCCCTTTTCGCGAGCCTCATTCAAAATCAGTCCCAAGGCCCTTTTCGCGTAACCCCGTCCGCGCTTCCAAGGCACAACGGCATAACCAATATGTCCAAGAACGTGCGCCGGCAGTGCCGTAGTGTCAGGTTGCCAGCGAAAGCCAATGCTGCCGCAAAAAGTGCCATCCCAGAGCCAGCGGTGAAAACCGGGCAATCGCGGGACCGTCGAGCCGTCGGGTAGAGTCACTGGTCCTGCCTTGGCCTCGGGATCGTCGAGCCGTTCAACAAACCCCACTGGGTCCTTCTCGATTGCCTCCAGGTTGTCGCGTGCGGCTGCTGGGCGGATATTGTCCGGGGACCAGCCGCGCTCCAATGCCGCAACATATTCAGGCAGAAAATCGAGAGCCGGCTTTACCAGTTTGAGATCTGTTATCGACATCGATCGGAACCGTTAGCGACCATCATACTTGCGGCTGCCATCAACCAATATCACAGGGTCCTTACATTCCCTCCGGCCAGCGGCGCGTCATCTCCAGCGGCTCTCCAGTCTCCAGCAGGCTGTTGAGACTGGAGAGAATGATGGGCCAGCCATTCGAGATGGCTTTGATGAACTTCGATTCGCTCTTCTCCATCACATGCGTCACGGTGAGCTTCACCGAGTCGCCCTTCTGCTCAAGCTCGTAGGTCATGCGCGAGAAGCCTTCGGCGGTCATCTCGGGGAAGAGATGATTTTGCCACTTCAAGACCAGTAGCTTGTATGGTTCGATCTCCAGGACCTCGCCGCTGTCGGCTGTGCTGCCGTCGCGTTTCACGATCCGCCATGGGGCACCCACCTTCCATTCCGACTCCTGCGTTGTTCCCATCCAGAACTGGCGCGTGAATTCGGGCTCCGTCAGCGCGCGCCAGAGTTTCTCGGGCGTGGTGCGAATAAACGTCGCATAAACAAACTGAGATTCGGTCATCGGTTTCTCCCTTCAAGTCTTCTCGAATTCGCGAAGAACTCAGCAGATGATCAGGGTCAGGATTGTCTGGCTCAGGAAGGGCATTTGCCCCGGAATTCAGATGCGGCCAAGGCTTAATGGGCGCGCCAATTGGGGTGACTGGAGGCGGGTCCGGTTCACTGCGTTCTGAATTGTCGCCAAGCAGGAGTTCTTGTAGTTTCTGGATCATCTCGACATCCGCTTCCAGGTACGCCTTGCAATAAGCGCGCACGAAGTCCTCGACTGGAAATCCATGTAAGTCCCGCTTTAGCTCTTCATAAATGCTCTTTCTTTCCTCATTCATAAAAGCATCTTACCCCCAATTCCAGTCGAACGAGGCGAAGCAATCTACAATGGAAGCCGTGATGAACTGGAAAGAACTGATCCCAGAAGTAGCGAATGTCGGCGCGGGCGGAGATTCAGACGGCCAGATCGCCGGCGTCGAATATGACTCGCGCCGCGTGCGCCCCGGAGCTGTCTTTGTCGCCATGAAGGGCGGCTCGACTGACGGCAACAAATATGTCGATAAGGCCATCGCTGCCGGAGCATTGGGCATCATTACAGACTCCGCGCCAACATTTGACCATCTGCTGGTCTTCGAGCCCGGTCTGCCGGTGTTGGAGGTTGAACACGGACGCCGCGCGCTGGCCGAGGCTTCGGCGGCATTCTTTGGCCATCCGGAGCGCAAGCTCGCAGCAACGGGAATCACCGGCACCAACGGCAAGACGACGACGGCCTTCCTCATCGAGGCGCTGCTCAACGCGGCGGCGCGCAAGGCTGTTTTGGTCGGTACAATCGAATATCATGTTGCCGGCGAGGTGCGCCGTTCCGTGCACACCACGCCCGAGTCGCGCGATCTCTATGAGTTGATGGCTGAGGGAGTGAGCCGGGGCGCTACTGAGTTAGTGACTGAGGTCTCCAGCCATGCGCTCGATCAGGGCCGTTCCGCAGGAGTCAACTTCGATGTGGCCGTCTTCACCAACTTGACGCGCGACCACCTCGACTATCACCAGACGATGGCGCGGTACTTCGCCGCCAAGCGCCTGCTCTTTGACGGTACGGTCTATCCGGCTCCGCGAGTGGCCGTGATCAACACGAACGATCCGCACGGCGAGCAGTTGGCTGAGGCTGCGCGCAAGGCCGGCGCTGAGGTCCGGAGTTATGGAATTGGCGCGGGCGAGTGGCGCGCATCCTCTTTCAAACTCACGCCCTCTGGCGCGATCATCGATCTCGAAACCCCGGCGGGCGCAGCGAAGGTGACTTCGCGTCTTGCCGGCGAGGTGAACATTCTCAACCTGCTGGCAGCGCTCACGGCAGCCCACGCGCGCGGCGTTCCGTTCAACGATCTGGTTGAGTTTGTTCCGCGCCTGAAGCCAGTTCCAGGCCGCTTTCAATCCGTCGATGCCGGCCAACCGTTCACGGTGATCGTGGACTACGCCCACACAGACGACGCCTTGCGCAACCTGACTGCGCTTGCCCGCCAGATCACCGGCGCTTCAGGAGGCCACGTCATCACACTTTTTGGCTGCGGCGGCGACCGCGACCGCACCAAGCGGCCCAAGATGGGTCAGGCGGCAGGTGAGGGAAGCGATTTCGTGGTCGCCACTAGCGACAATCCACGCTCCGAGGAGCCGCTCGCCATTCTCGCCGAGATCGAACCGGGGTTGAAGGCGAGTGGAGTCAAGTACACCGTCGAGCCGGACCGCGCCGCCGCAATCCGCCGCGCACTCAAAGAAGCCAGGTCCGGCGATGTGGTATTGCTCGCCGGCAAGGGTCACGAGAAGGAGCAGATCATCGGCTTCACCGCAATTCCCTTTGATGACGTTGAAGTCGCTCTTTCGGCCCTCGGCGAAATGGACTATGGTGGATTGCAATGAATCTCACACTTGCAGAAGCGGCTATAGGGGCAGGCGCAGTACTTGAGACGCCCTCGAACGTGTCCAATGCCGGTGCGCTGGTCGTCTCCGGCTACTCGATCGACTCGCGCACTGTGGCGACCGGCGAACTCTTCTTCGCCGTCCGCGGCGACCGGCTCGACGGCCATGATTTTGTGACCGCTGCGCTCGATCGTGGAGCGGTGGCCGCCGTGGTTTCGCGCGCGAGAGTAGCGGCGCTGCCCGACGCCGCTTTGGCCGTGCCGCTGCTCATCGCTGAAGACCCACTCATCGCTCTGCAGGCCCTGGCCGCGCATCTCCGCCGCCAATGGGGCAAGCGCGTCGTGGCTGTCACCGGCTCGGCGGGAAAGACAACGACTAAAAATGCCATCGCGGCAGCCCTGGGCGCGAAGTTCAACGTGCTGAAGTCGCAAGGCAATCTCAACAACGCCTTCGGGCTTCCCTTGCAGTTGCTGCGCCTCAAGCCAGAACACGAGGTCGCCGTTGTCGAGATGGGCATGAACCACACCGGCGAAATCGCCACTCTGGCACGCATCGCCTCGGCGGACTGGGGTGTCATCACCAATGTGGGAACGGCGCACATAGAGAACTTCACTGATGGTCAGGCCGGCATCGCACGCGCGAAGTTCGAATTGATTGAGGCGCTACCCGAGAACGGTATTGCCTTCCTCAACTGCGACGATGCTTACGTCTCGCAGTTTGGCCGCGACTTTCCCGGTCGAGCCGTTTACTTTGGCGCCGGCCCCTGCGCCGATCCGCGGCTGCTGGAGGCCTCAGAGGACCTTGACGGCCTGCACATTCGTTATCGTGCAGGTGAGCGTGAGGGTCAACTCACGCTCAACCTGCTCGGCGCGCACAACGGATCGAACATCCTGGCCGGGCTGGCCGTTGCTCTTGAGGCGGGCGTCGATCTGGATGCGGCTGTCGCTGCGCTCGAAACGCTCACCGCAGGGGACAAGCGCGGCGAGGTGATCGAGATCGGCGGGGCAACGATTGTTAATGACTGCTACAACTCCAACCCCGAGGCGCTGCGTTCGATGATTCGCACCCTGGCCGCGCGGCCCGCCAAACGCCGGATTCTGGTTGCCGGAGAGATGTTGGAGATGGGCGAGCACGGCCTCGCCCTGCACACAGCATGCGGCAAGGCCGCCGCCGAGGCTGGAATCGATCTGGTCGCCGGGGTTCAGGGTAATGCTGTTCATCTGGCCTCAGCCGCCTGCACGGGCGGAGTGGCAGCTCTCTTTTTGCCCGATGCCGAAGCCGCAGGCCGATGGCTCCTGCAGAATCTACAGCCCGGCGACGTGGTTCTGGTGAAAGGCTCTCGCGGCGTCCATCTAGAGCGCGCGATCAATGCGCTGAGCAGTCTGTCGGAACCTAACTGAGCACCTTTTCTCACCGACCAGTTCACGCCCGGCCTAGTAAAATCAACCTTAATTCCGCCCCACGCCGGCTTTGGAGGCCACTTGCTTTACTGGCTGCTCTACGAAAAGCTCTTTCCGTTCTTTCACCCCTTCCGCATCTTCCGCTACCTCACGTTCCGGACTGCGTTTGCCTCCCTGACGGCTCTGTTGATCGCACTCTTCATCGGCCCCTGGGTGATCCAGAAGCTGCGCGAGTTTCAGATCGGCCAGTATGTCCGCGACGACGGGCCGCAGACGCACCTGAAAAAGACAGGCACACCCACCATGGGCGGCGTGCTCATCTTGATCGCCATCCTGCTGCCGACGGTGCTTTGGTCCGACCCTGCCAATCCCTTTGTCTGGATCACCGTTGCATCCACACTCGCCTTCGGAGCCATCGGCTTCGCAGACGATTACATTAAGGTCGTCCAGAAGCGCAGCCTGGGTCTGACGGCGCGCGCCAAGCTGTTCTACCAGGGCATGGTTGGAGCCGGGGTCGCAATTGCGCTGGTCGTTCTACAGCAGTTCAAGCTCTTCTCCACGCAGTTGACCGTGCCCTTCATCAAGAGCTGGCGACCCGATCTTGAATGGCACTGGCTCGGCTTCATTCCTCACCTGGGTCTATTAGCCTTTCTGCCGTTTGTCGCCTTCATTACCTTTGTCCTGATGGGTTCGTCGAACGCCGTGAACCTGACGGATGGCTTGGACGGCCTGGCCATCGGCTGCACCATCATCGCCTCCGGCGCTCTGGCCGTGCTCACCTACGTCAGCGGCCACGTAGTCTTCGCCGATTACCTCGAACTTCAGCGCATGCCTATGGTCGGCGAGCTGACCGTTTTCTGCGGCTCCATGGTAGGCGCGTCTATTGGATTTCTCTGGTACAACGCCCATCCGGCGGAGATCTTCATGGGCGATGTGGGTTCTTTGGCGCTCGGCGGGGCCATCGGCACGGTCGCGATCATTATCCGCCAGGAGTTGCTGCTGCCCTTCATTGGCGGCATCTTCATCATCGAGGCAGGTTCCGTCATCCTCCAGGTGGGCAGCTACAAGCTGCGCAACAAGAAACGCATTTTCAAGATGGCTCCGCTGCATCATCACTTCGAACAGTTGGGCTGGCAGGAGTCCAAAGTCATAGCCCGTTTCTGGATCGGCGCGCTCGTGTTTGCATTGTTTGCACTCACCACGCTGAAATTGCGTTAGGCGATTACCGCGCGGCGCATCCGCGATGCACAATAAGAACATCCCCGGAAGCCTGAGGAAAAGACTCGATGTTGGAACTCAAAGGCAAAAAAGTTCTGGTCGTCGGCCTGGGTAAATCCGGCCTGGCGGCGGCGTTGTTTCTGCGCCGGCGCGGCGCGCAGGTCACGGTCTCCGACGTTCGCTCGGCCGACCAATTGGCAAAGGAAATCCCCGCGTTGATCGAGGCCGGCATCATGGTTGAGGCCGGCGGCCACGGCCTGCTCACCTTTCGCCGTCAGGATCTGATCGTCGTTTCGCCCGGCGTGCCGCTCGATACCCCCGAACTGGCGCAGGTCAAGAGCTTCGGCCTGCCGGTGATCGGCGAACTGGAATTGGCTGCGCGCTTCCTCAAAGGCCATACGCTCGCGGTTACCGGCTCCAACGGCAAGACGACCACCACCACGCTGCTCGGCGAGATCCTCGAAGCCTCCGGCCTGCCGACGCTGGTTGGCGGCAACATCGGTGTCCCGGTCATCTCCCTCATCGACCAAAGCACGGATGAAAGCTGGTCAGTCCTCGAGGTCTCCAGCTTCCAGCTTGAGAGCACCGTGGAGTTTCATCCCCAGATCGCCGTCATTCTCAACATCACTCCCGACCATCTTGACCGGCACGGCAGCTTTGAAAACTATTCCGCGGCTAAGGAGCGCATCTTTGCCCGGCAGACCGCCGAGGACTGCCTGGTGCTGAACGCCGACAATACGCGCGCCGCCGATGCCGCCCATCGCTCGAGCGCCAAGGTCTATTGGTTTTCGATCGAGCACTCAGTGACGCGGGGAGCCTTTCTGGAACAGGGCTTTGTAGTCTACCGCGGGGCTGAGAATGCGGCCGCCGAAAAGATTATTCCCGCGAGAGCAATCCCTCTCAAGGGGACCCACAACGTCGAAAATGTGCTGGCTGCGGTCTGCGCCGCCCGGCTGGCCGGCGTGCCCGCCGATGTGATTCGCCGGGCGATTGAAAATTTTCGTGCCGTCGAGCATCGTCTCGAATACGTCGCCACTCGCCACGGAGTCGAGTTCTACAACGATTCAAAAGCCACCAACGTCGACGCCACAGCCAAAGCTGTAGCCGCCTTCAGTGGCGGCATTCACCTCATTCTCGGCGGCAAAGACAAGGGCTCCGACTACACCGAGCTCTCGGAGTTGCTGCGCGAGCGGGCCAGCGCCGTCTACACCATCGGCTCGGCAGCCGCCAAGATCGAGTCGCACCTGCGCGGCGTCGTCTCCATCCACTCCTGCGAAACGCTGGACAAGGCCGTGCATGTCGCCGCCTCGGCCGCGCGCCCCGGCGAGGTAGTGTTGCTGGCTCCTGCCTGCTCAAGTTTTGACCAGTTTGAAAACTACGAAGAGCGCGGGCAGGTCTTCAAGCAACTGGTAAAAGAACTCGAGGATTGAGGGATTATGGCAAAGCGAGTCGGTGGAGACAAGTGGCTCTTCTTCGTCACTTTGCTGCTGATCGTGGTCGGGCTGGCAATGGTCTTCTCCGCCTCGGCCATCATGGCGCAGGAGCGATATCACTCCCCTTATACCTTCGTCGTCAAGCAGGCCATCTGGGCATTGCTCGGCGTGGCGTTTCTGATCGTGCTCTCGCGGATCGACTATAACCTCTACAAATCGCCGCGTTTCATTTACCCGGCTCTTTGCGTCACCACTTTTCTGCTGGTGCTGACCTTCTTCATGCCCGGCTCCCACAACACTCACCGCTGGATTCGCTTCGGCGGCTTCTTCACCCTCCAGCCCTCCGAGATCGCCAAGCCCGTGCTGATCGTGTTTCTGGCCTGGTTTCTCTCCACGCGGCTCGACACGATCAACAACTGGAAGAGCACCCTCTTCCGCGCGCTTGTAATCCCATTGTTTTTCATTCTCTTGATTGTTGTAGAGCCCGACTTGGGTACTGCGCTCGTACTGGCCGGCGTCACCGCCATGATGCTCTTTCTCGCCGGTCTGAACTGGAAGTATCTGGCCGGCATCGTTGCTGTGGCGCTGCCTGTTCTTGTCGGCCTGCTCATCTTCGTTCCTTGGCGACTCAAGCGTGTGCTGGTCTTCCTTCATCCTAACTGCGATGCGAAGGAGATTCCGGCCGCCAGCTACCATGTCTGCCAGTCGCTGATCGCCGTCGGCACCGGCGGCGTCACCGGCCGCGGCTATATGGAGGGCGTGCAGAAGCTCTTCTTCCTGCCCGAGGCCCACACCGATTTCATCTTCGCCAACATCGCCGAGGAGTGGGGCTTCATCGGCTCGGTCATCATCCTGCTGCTCTTTACCATCTTCGCCTTTCGCGGACTGCGCACTGTTCTCCGCTCCCAGGATCCCTTTGCCCGCCTCACCGCCTTCGGAATCACAACGGCCCTGGTCCTGCAAGCCTTCTTCAACATGAGCGTGGTGCTCTCGCTGCTGCCCACCAAGGGCATTCCCCTGCCGCTGATCTCCTCGGGAGGAACGTCGCTCTTCGTAACGCTAGCCAGCATAGGCGTCCTGCTCAACATCAGCCGGAAGGTGGATTAGATGCAGGGAACAGGGACTAGGGAACAAGGACCAGGGACTAAGGACTCGGGACTATGGAATAGGAAAAGCGGCTGGCCTGGCCTCGCAGGCCGTGAAAAGGTCAAGGATTGAACACGCTTTGTGTCAGCCAGCTCGTACCAGGGGATTGAGCCTGCTTTGTGTCAGGGCATGACTTAAGTCGTGCCGCAAGCGCAACAAAACCAAACCGGGCTTTAGCCCCTGAGGCATGGTTTCAGAAGACAAGAATGTCACGGGAAAGCTAGCAGACTGTACCGTTTCGGAAAGGTGGCATCACTAGTATGTTCGGTCTGAATGTCCGGATTCTCAGACTATACATGGGTGGGGTATTCGCAATTGAATCGGTAGTCTGTCTTTGCGTGGCTCCTGGCTTTATCCTTCGTATCGTCAGCCGGCACTTCTACTCCCTTTCCCCCCTCCGAAGCCTACTCATTTGTGCAATCTTCCCAGTAATGGCAATCATCTACGGGGTTGCCTCATGGAAGATTTGGAAGGAAAAGCCAACGGGGAAAGGCTGGGGAATCGCTGCAAGCATTCTGCAAACAGTGCTTCCGCTCTGGCTTGTCCTTTTTCGGTCGCGCTCTATTTGGAGCTGCCATGGTGAGTCTCTGGTAATCGGAGCTACTGGAATAATTGTCTTCTTGTGGCCATATAACAAAGAGTCGGAAACGGAGCGTTCCGAAACTAACGATGCTGAACCGTCTGACTCAGAAGCAGAAGACACCCCTCTTGAAAGGCACTAGCTTGTCGAACCTGCGCGTACTCATAGCCGGAGGCGGCACCGGAGGCCACATCATTCCGGCGCTGGCCGTCGCCCGCGAACTGACAGCCCATCACGCGGCCGAACTGCTCTTCGTCGGCACCGCGCGCGGCATGGAGTCGCGGCTTGTCCCCGAGGCCGGCTTCAATTTGAAACTTGTCGATGTCGGCCAGCTCAAAAACGTTTCCCTTGTCACGCGCCTGCGCACCCTGATGGACTTGCCCCGCAGCATCTTCGCATGTCGTAGACTGATCCGCGACTTCCAGCCCAACGTCGTCTTCGGCGTCGGCGGATACGCCTCCGGCCCGGCGATGGCCGCGGCGCTCCAGCTCAAAATTCCAGCCATGGCCTTCGAACCCAACGCCATGCCCGGCCTCGCCAACCGCCTCGTCGGCAAGCGCGTCCAGGCCGCCGCGGTTAACTTTGCCTCTGCGGCAAAGTGGTTTCAGAACGCCGAAGTCACCGGCATCCCCGTTCGCCCGGAATTCTTCAAGCTTACCCCGCCGCCCGCCGGCGCTCCGCCGCATCTGCTCGTCTTCGGCGGCTCGCAGGGCGCGCGGATATTCAATACGCATCTGCCGCAGATCGTCCCGGCACTGCTGACCGCAGTCCCCGGACTCACAGTCCTGCATCAGAGCGGGGCGCGCCACGCAGAAACAACCCAGACGGCCTACGCCTCCAGTGACGCAGACCCGGCTCGCTGGCAAGTGAAGCCCTTCCTCGACGACATGCCCGCCCGCTTTGCACAGGCAACGCTGGTGATGGCTCGCAGCGGAGCCTCGACAGTGGCCGAGCTCGCCGCCGCCGGCAAGCCCGCTCTCCTGGTTCCCTTCGCCGCTGCTGCCGACGACCACCAGCGCCGCAACGCCGAGGAGATGGTCAAGGCCGGCGCAGCCATCCTGCTCGACGAGATGGATCTCGACGCTCCGGGCAAGCTCCTAGCCGCTCTCACCGGCCTGCTCGCCTCGCCAGATCGCCTGACTGCCATGGGCGCAGCGGCCCGCACTCAAGCGCATCCCGACGCCGCCCAGCGCATCGCCAACCGTCTGGCAGAGCTGGCGGGCCTGTAGATTCCTTCTGGATAAGACCCATTGGGGCTCGTGGTTTCCCACCCTTGTTCACCCCAACGACGAAGACCTGTCGTCGGGACCCCGAAGCCGCAAAAACAAAGTCGCGGCGAGGGTGGGGCACCCGTTTCTAAAGCATTTTTGGGAATTGTATCGGCCGGAATTTCGTAGGTATCCCACCCATTCCGCAGAAAAACGCGGAATGGATGGGGCACGGAAGTCTACAGTAATTCCTAAAATGTTCTAATTGTTATCCGTGTACAAAAAAGGCCCGTCCGCCGAAGCAGACGGGCCTTTTGGGCCGAACCGGCATTCAACTTACCGGTGTCCGCCCCCCCCACCGTGAGAACCTCCGCCACCTCCGCCGCCGTGGAAGCCACCTCCGCCCCCGTGGAATCCACCGCTCGATCCACCGCGCGGAGCCGCATAGCCTCGTGCCGCGCCGCCATATGGGCGCGCTCCGCCGGCAACTCCGCCGCGATAGCCGCCATAGGTCCCGCGGCCCGCATAAGCGCCGCGTCCGGCATAGCCGCCCCGATAACCGTAGCCGCCGCGGCCCCAGCCGCCACCCCAGCCGTGTCTCCAGCCCCAGCCGTACCAGGGCCCGACGCCGAGGAAGACGCCGCCGTAGAACCAGTTAGGCCCGTAGTAGCCGTAGGGAGCGCAGGCATAGGGGTAGTAAGCGTAATAGCCCCACGGGCAGACCGGGGGACCATAAACTTCAGGGGCGGGAACGACCGCCGGGCCGACTCCTACGTCATCGGAGTACTGGGCGTCCTGGGCAATCGCCGCAGTCGTCAACGGGAGAGCCAGTAGAGTTGCTAAGAGAACCAGCCGAATGGAACGCATAAGAACCTCCTAGTGCCGCTCCGCCCCGCTCGCTGGGGCCGGAATTCCGGAGACAAGCCCCGTACTCGGCATTGCCGGTTCCTGGGATTGCTTTCCCGACCGGCTTCTGTTCTCTCAGACAGCGTTTCAGCGAATTAGTTGCGGCAGATGCAAGAAAGATTCGCTGGCCAGCAAAGAAGGCCGCTCCAGCGGCCATCGTGCCCGGCAAAGCGGCCTATTCAACGCTGAACAGCGCGCAACTCTAATTCGCCAGCACCGCCCGGTAGCGCACCTTGTTCTTCTTGACCTTCTCGATGGCCGCATTGGCCTGGGACATGGGGAACGCTTCAGTCTTCGCCCCAACCCCGTGCCGCGCGGCTACGTCCAGCATCTCCTTGATCATGTGGGGACTTCCGGTCGGGTTGCCGCTGATCGAGCGCAGGCCGGAGATGAGCGGGAACGCATGAACGCTAACCGGGGACGGCGGAACGCCGACAAAGCACAGTGTCCCGGTGGGCCGCAGCGTCTGGACATAGACGCTCCAGTCCTGGTCGGCATTGATGGTGCTTAATACGAAGTCCATCGTCCCGGCTACTTCCCGCATGGCCTTCGACTCGCGCGTATTCACAAAATGTTGCGCACCCAGTGCGCGGGCTTCTTCTTCCTTGCCTGCCGAGGTGGAAAAAGCAGTGACCTCCGCGCCGAAGACCTTGGCAAACTGTATGGCCATGTGCCCTAGCCCGCCGATTCCCACCACCCCCACCCGCGAAGACGGGTTCACGCCATGAGTGCGCAGCGGGTTGTAGACGGTGATCCCGCCGCAGAGCAGCGGGGCTGTATGTTCGCTTGAAAGCGCCTCCGGAATCGGAATCACGAAACGGGCATTGGCGCGCACCCGGTCGGCATATCCGCCGTTCCGGTGCACACAGGTACCCTCTGCCGCGGGGCAAAGGTTCTCCATGCCCCGTGTACACCATTCGCAGATTCCGCAGGAATTCGACTGCCATCCCAAGCCAACGCGCTGACCGGCGGCCAGCGATTTTACCTCCGCCCCTACGGCGACCACCTTGCCCACAATCTCGTGGCCTGGGATGAAGGGATACTGGCTGATTCCCCAGTCGTTCGAGATCAGATGAAGGTCGCTGTGGCAGACTCCGCAGTGGGAGACAGCAATCTCCACCTCCTGCAGGCCCAATTCGCCAGGGTCGTACTTGAACGGCAACAGTTCAGCCCCCGCCGCATGCGCTGCAAGTCCTTGAATTAGGCTCATGATGATTCCTGAATCCTCGCTGAAGTGGACTGAAGTGGGTCGCCCAGGCCGGATCGAACGCGGAAGCGGCGTTCTGAATGTTGGCTTGAAACCCTCCCCGCCTCCCCTAGTCTAAACCGCCGCCGGGTTCAATGCGCAGGTTGAGCACTTGAAAACCGCTCAGTACCCCTCCGGCGGGTGCATCGGCCTCCCACTCAGCCGATTCCCCGTTGAGGCTCGCATCCTGGGCTGCGCGCAGTGGCTCTAGCACGTTAGCCACTGAAAGCGGAAGACTTGAGAGAGTTTGACCTTCTAAACCAGCCTGCGTCTCAGGCACCAGAAGGCTCACATAAATGCGGTCCGCCGGATGCTGGCTTTGCGCATGGGCCAAGGCAGCCTCTAGATCCGGCGTACGGGTTTGCTGCCGGGGCTGGTCCAAAGTCCGGTCAAGAGTCCCGGCATCCGAGACCAGTAGACGCAGGTTCCCCGCTTCAAGCCTGGCTGGCAGCTTTATGGCGATTCGGAGATTCCGTTCCGCCTGACGCCAGGGTCGGAGCGTCGCCTCCACCATGACCGTGTCGCCAGCGTGCACGATGCTGCTTGAGGCCAGCTGGACCGACGCCAGTTCGACTCCAACCCGGCGCGGAATGGCCTCCACATCGAGATCGATCGAGCGAACCGCCGCGGTGCGTGTTCCATTCGAATAAAGTCGTGCAAACTGCTCACCGGCCTGCAACGCAATCGCCATTGGCGCGGGCATCGACTCGCCGGCCGGTGCCCACAAGTCCATCGGCGACTGGGGATAGCCCTCCAGGTCGACGCTGCCCGTCATGTGGTAGCTGGTCTCCGCTGTGTTGTTGTTCGACTGGAGCAGCGACTCGAAGAGGGTTACCAGCAGGGCTTGCGGAGTGATCGCGGGAAGGTCGAGAATCTCGACGTTAAGCCTGCGATCCGCGCCTTGCGAGCCGTCTCCTCGTCCTAACCCATGCACCCGGATGTGGACGGGAATCATCCGCGCTTTGGCCCCGAAAACGCCGCGAATGGCTGCATCGCGGTCTTCACTGAAGGCGCCGATCGTCGTGCCTGTATTGATGATTTTGAAGGCGTTGAGGGGCGAAGCCAGCGTCGCAACCACCTCGGCCGTGGTCATTGGAAACGAAACCTGACCGGCCTGGAGCAGAGGATGTCCGCAGGCCAGCAACTGCTTGGGGTCGATGTAGGTTACAGTGCAGGTGGCCGCGATTTCCAGGTCGCCGCGGATCAGTTGCGCGCTCACCGCCGAACCCGGCACGATGCCGGCAATTGCCGCGGCTGAAATCGCCTCATTCGAATCGCCCGCTTCATTCCCTGTTGCTTCGGAAGAGGAGCCCATCCCACCGGCAGCAACTAACTCCAGGCCGGACCCCGCCATCTTTTGCTGCCATAGACGGATCGCCTCGGGATGGAAGCCGCTCATCACCAACGGCGTCTCCATCACCTGCATGGTCTCCTGGCCTAGCGCTAGGTGGGGGTGATCGCCGATGGCCGCTCTCTGATCCATGACCCCTGATTCCAGTTCCCTGTTCACCGGCAGATCTCGCACCTCGAGCATCTGCGCGATCGGCGTGATTCCGGCGATGGGGTCTTTGCTGAACTGGCCGATGCGGTAGGAGAGTGAGCCGAGCAGCCGGTTGCCGATGTAGACCGGGCTTCCGCTCATACCGGCCACGACGCCGGTGTATTCGGGCTTGGCTCCGTGCAACTGGGCCAGAATCATATCGTGGCCAGGTCCGCGCGCCCCGCGCAGCACGCCCAGGATCTCCACCTGCATCGGCTCCGGCTGTGTTCCAGTGAAGACCGTCCAGGCGGTGCCCGTAAGCCCGCGATGCACTTCGCTGAGCGGGAAGAACCCGCCGCCTGTGGGCGGTCCAGCCGCTTTTTCCGGCGCTGTCTGCGCCGAGCCTGGGACGACGAGCAGAGAAAATACCGCGGCCAGGGCCAGCGAAGGGAGACTAAAGGGGGACTTGGTCAGGCGAGTTTGCACATCTATTAGACTACAAGCCGGCTCGATCGATTCTGGCCGTCCACAGCGCATTCTCCCGTTACAGCGGTGTGTAAAAGCCGCACGATGGGAATGACTCAAACCGCCAGAAGAAGTTACCTCGTTTTTGTTTTCGGGGCAGGTTTTGTCGATTTTGGTCTCTTTCCCTGCATATGTGGGTAACTCGTTCCCGACCCCAAGGGCATCGCCGCTAGGGTCTCCCTAGGAAAGAGAATCGTCACTCCGGGGTTGCGCAGGCTCTCTCCGGCGAGAAACTCGCCGAAGATCTCCTCATGGGCTGTAAGATACCGGCGCAACTCGTCGCGGATTACACCACCGCTTCCCGACGACCCGTAGCCGTGGATGATCTCCAGCCGTCCCCGATAGCCGGCTCTCACGCAGCAGTTGTAGAACCGCACAAACTCGCGGATCGCCTCGTCAACGGTGCAGTTGTGCAGGTCAATGGACCGGTTTTCGCTCATCGCTTAAATCAATCCTATTAAAAACGCCCGCCAACTATTCACTGTTCCCTATTCCCCGTCTTCCCCCAAACCTGCTCGATATAGCTATCGGTCATTCCGGCGATGTAGTCGGCCACGGTGCGGGCCAGGCCCTCAGTTGCAATCTCCGCCTGGTGGTCCTCGGGTAGCAGAGCGGGGTCGGAGATGAGCGCGGCAAAGAGCCCCTGGACGACCTCGGTGGCATGGGCGTGTGCCTCCTCGATGCCGGGGGAGTTGTAGAGATTTGCGTAGAGAAACTCCTTGGCCGCGGCGCGAGCGGCCTCTATCTCAGGGCTCAGGGCCGCGAGCCGCCGGGGCGCGCTGCGAATCTCTTCGAGCGTCGTCGCGCCCTGCTCTGCCACCCGCCTGCAGATCTCCTCCATCAGATCGGTGACCAGCGCGTTGAGAAGGCGCTTGAGCGTTTCGTAGACGGCCAGCTTCGGCGGAGCTGCGGGATAGTCGATCAGCACCGCGTTGTGAAAGCCGCGAAAGAGCGTCACGCCTTCGAGGACCTGCTCCAGCGTCAGAATCCCCGAGTCGAGTCCGTCGTCGAGATCGGCGGTCGTATAGGCGATCTCGTCGGCCAGATCGATGAGCTGGGCTTCGAGGGGAGGGAACTTGTTCAGGAAGTATTCGGCCAGCTCCGGGTGGGTGACGGCGGAGTAGTCGCGGGAGTGCTTGACGATGCCCTCGCGCACACCCAGGGTCAGGTTCAGGCCGCGGAATCCGGCATACCGCTCTTCAAACCAGCTCACGATGCGCAAGGCATGCAGATTGTGGTCGAATCCCAGGCCGTAGCCGCGCAGACACTGGTCGAGAGCCTTTTCGCCGGCGTGGCCAAAAGGCGGATGGCCGATGTCGTGAGCCAGGGCCAGCGACTCGGCGAGCTCCTCATTCAATCTCAGCGCGCGGGCGATCGTGCGGGCAATCTGAGCGACTTCGAGGGTATGGGTGAGGCGGCTGCGAAAGTGGTCCGATGGGGCGTCAGCGGGCAGGCGGGCAAAGACCTGCGTCTTGCCGGCCAGACGGCGAAAGGCCCTCGCATGCAGGACGCGAGCGCCGTCGCGGGCAAAGGGCGCGCGATAAGGATGCGGCGGCTCCGGGTACGCCCGCTGGGTCAGTTCGCCGTCCTCGCCGACGGCGATCTCCGCAGGCAGTGCGTAGCTTGATTTCGCCTCCAGACTCATCCCCGCAGTCTAACGCACGACTCCGGTTTGCTCATACCGCGAGAAAGATTCAGAATTAGCCAAGCAGTGTCTTAACCTGGATCCGGTGCTCCCGCACGACCGCGATTTCGGCATAACCGCTCTTTCAATTGCCTGTCCAACGTATGTTGTTGCCGCTACGGCTTTCGGTGCCAAGCGAGGAGAGATCATAAGATTGACGGAGAGCTCAGCGGCTGCGACGTATCCTGAAAGCGGGACAGAACGATGCGGAGAGCTTTTTGTTTTTTATTGCTAGCAGGGTTCACTCTGACGGCCTTTGCGGACCATGACCTCGCAACTTCCAAAGTGACGGTGGCGCAACTGGAAAAGATACTGGCCGAGGACCGTGCCTTTTCGGATGGCCAAGTGGCGGACCAGATCTTCACGTTGCAGTTGACCGAGCGCCTTGGCGCGGCTAGTTTCGCACGCATCAAAGCCGGTCTGCCGGGCCAAAAGTCAAGGCAAGCCCTGCTTGCCCTGGCGGATTCTTCGGAGTTCCTGAATCTTCCGGCGGACGAGATCCCCCTGGCGGCCGCACCCAGTCCGGCCACTCAGCGCCAGACCATGAGCCTGGTCGTGAACTATGTCACCGCGACGCTTCACCAGTTGCCGAATTTCCTGGCGACCCGAGAGACAACTCGTTTCGAGGACAGTCCGGATGTCACGTACGGTTACATCGTCCATGCACCTTATATCCCCTTGCATTTCGTTAGCAAAACCAGCCAGCCAGTGATTTATCGGGAGAGCCAGGAACTGGCGGACACGCGGAAGCAGGGAACTCAATCGGGTTCTCAGGGACTGGTCACCAGAGGCGAGTTTGGTCCCATTTTGAGCACGGTCTTGCTGGACGCTGCCGAAGGCAAGCTGGCCTGGAGTCACTGGGAAGAGGGAGCGGACGGTTTGGAGGCGGTCTTCAGTTATGCGGTCCCCGCGCAAAAATCGCATTACTTCGTTCATGCCGCCAACCCGGATTCCCATGAGTATCATGAAATGGCTGGCTATCATGGGGAGATCACCGTCGATCCAGCCAGCGGCGCGGTTCGACGCCTCGTGCTTGAGGCCGATCTTGCGCCGAACGCCCCATTTGTCCGGTCCGCGATCATGGTGAGATACGGCGCTGTGGAGATCGGAGGCAAAAGCTTCGTTTGTCCTCTCAAGAGCGTTGCGCTTTCCCTGTTTCATCTCCCAAGCGCTTCTACCGGGCTGCGCGAAAGTGAGAAGAGTCCGGTCAAGACCTTTCTGAACGATGTTGCGTTCGAAAAATATCATCGTCTGGCCTCTGAAATTCGCATTTTGCCGGCGGATAGTACAAATCTGGCGGCGCAATCGCCGGTTCCCACTGCCGAAGTCGAAACGCTTCCGGCGGCGTCGGGCGAAGCGGCTCCAGCGGCTGTCGTGAAGCCTGTGCCGCAACCCACACCCGACGCCGCCTCAGTCGGAGTGGAGACGCCTCTCGCAACCCCTTCGACCGAACCAGCCCCAACCGGAGCAGCTCCAACCGCGTTAGCCCCGTTTACACTTTCCCCTGCCGCCGGCAGCACATCTGCTCCGGAGCCGCAGATGGTCCCGGATCTGGACTCCGATCCGCTCCGTCCGCTGCTGAGGCGTGGAGGTCAAAAAGCGAAGGAGATTACCTTCAGCGTTCGTGCGCTCCCCGCCAACCCTCAGCCCGCCCGCGACGCCAAACATGAGAGCGAAGATGGTAAGCCGCCTATCCATTATCTGGTTGATTTCAACGTGCGCCCGTCCGAATTGAAACTGACGCTCACGCCCGAGGGGCATTACAGTGGCAAACTTCGCTTCGGGTTGTTGGTCTATCAACGCTATGGTACGGCGCTCAAATGGGCGGGCGGAACCTTGGCCGTCGACCTCACCCAGGAGTCCTACGCTGAAGCGCAGGCCTCCGGAATTCCGGCCCACTTCGAAATCGATCTACCCGACGAGGTGCTCTACCTGGAGGCGGGAATCTTCGACTGGAGTACGCGGAAGGTGGGAATGCAAGAGATTTTTATCGATCCCGCAGCGGAGAAAAAGGCCAAATAGGCATCCCCGAAGAGGAATTGATTCGCGAACCAACTTAAGCGGCGGCCTTTTCGATAAAAAGCCGCCGTTTGGTTTGTTGGATCACGCTCCTCTATTCCGGCTTGATTTGCCCCGTAGCGTTCTCCTGTTTGGCCAGCTTGACGCGGGCGGTCTCCAGCTTCCTCTGCACCTTGGTCAACTCGGCAGGCTCCACGTCGACTGGGACTGACTTGGCGAACTGCGCCAGCGAAAGCTGCCACTGCGCCGCTGCCAGGCGAATACGGCCTGTCTTCTCATAGACGTCGCCCAGGTGGTCGTGAACGGTGGGGTCGGTCTGGTCGCGATCGACGGCCTGGCGCAGATACTCCTCGGCCTGTTCGTTGTCTCCCATCTTGAAGTAGACCCAGCCGAGCGAATCCAGATAGGCACCGTTCATCGGCTCGGCCTTTACGGCTTTGCGAATCATATCGAGGGCCTCGGGCAGGCGGATGCCTTTGTCGGCAAGCATGTAACCCAGATAATTGAGGGTCATGGAGCTGTCCGGATCCAGATCCAGCACCTGCCGGAAGAAGACTTCGGCTTGTTCAGTGTGCTTCTGCCGCTCCGCGAGTTCACCCCTCAAGAAGAGCAAATAGATGCGGTCTTCCTTTTTAGTGGTCATCGGCTCGGCCTTGTTGAAGGCGTCGTCGGCATCCTTCCATCGGTGAGCGCGAAGGTTCATCTGGCCCAGCGCCAGCCAGATCGTGCGATCGTCGTTGTTGTTGGCGAGCAGCCCTTTGGCCATGGCCAGCCCTTCATCGGTTTTGCCTAGGTCGCCCAGCTCTCCAGCCAGCATCAGCTTCAGATCGCGATCCTTGGGGTTGGCCTCGACGGCCTTGCGCGCCACCTCGACCGCCTTGTCGTACTGCCGGGCATCGCGGTAGGTATCTGCCTGATACTGATAGCCGTGAACGGCCGTATCTCCACCCAGTTCGATCATCTTCTGATACGCGGCGATCGCCTCGGGCGTTTTGTTCTGCTCGTGATAGATCCCACCCAGCCTTTCCAGGAAGATTCCGCGGTTTGTCTTTTCGTCGGTGGTGTAGGCTCCGTTGGCGTGCGAGGTTAGATCCACCATCTGCTGGTAGACTTGCGCGGCCTCATCGAATCTTCCCAGCACGTCGAGCAGCAGCCCTTCATTGTAGCCGGCATCCAGATCGTCAGGAGCCCCCTTGCGCGCCTTCCGGATCGTAGTCAAGGCATCTTCATACTTTCCCTGGCGGCGCTGGATCTCGCAGATATGGACCAGCGCCTCTGTGTTCTCAGGGTCGGCGTCGGCCAGCGCTTTGAATTGCTTAAACGCCTCATCGAGCTGGTTGTCGTCGAGCAGCGCCTTGCCCAGGGCGTCCAGCGAGTTCGCGTCTCCCGGCTCCATGTCGACGGCCCGCTGAAAAGCGGCAATCGCATCCTTGGTCCTTTTCAGCTGCTCATAGGCCGAGCCCAGCACATCTTCCATCTTGGGCGTCCGGTGGTCCACCGGAACCGACTCGATCACCTTGGCCTCATGGTCGATGTCGCCCTTCTCGGAATAGAGCCGGGCCAGATTCAGCACCGCCTCCTCGGTGTCGGGCTCAATCGACAGCGCGGTTTTAAACTGCTGCTCGGCCCCCTTCTCATCGTTCTTGACGTGGTAGAGCTGGCCCAGGACCAGCCGCTCCTCGACGCTGGTGGGATCGAGAGCCACAATCTTCTCGAATTCCGAGATTGCCTGATCCAGCGCGTCGCCGCCGGGCGTGCCGGATGGGGCAGCGCCTCTTCCCTCGCTCAAAGCGCGAAGATAGATGCGCCCCAGCAGCCGATGTGCGTCGATGTCGTCAGGCGCGTTCTTGAGCAGACCCCGGGCCGTGCTCTCGGCCTCATGCGCGCGTCCCGAGCGAAAGTACAGATCGGCCAACGCATTGCTCAACTGCGGCGAAGAGGGATCGGCATTCAGCGCGTACTTGTACTCTTCAATGGCCTTGTTCACCAGCTCCGGGCGGCCCTGGGTGACGGCCTCTTCTTCGTAGGTGTTGGCCAGCGCGAGGTGATAGTAGGCCTGGGCGCGGTCCGGCTCCTTTAAGGCGGATTCGGCAGCCGCAACCGGGGTAACCTGGATCGGGCTGGCTGCCAGCGGCTTGGCTGGAGCGGGACTCGCCTGCGCCGGTGCGATCGTTTCCGGCTTGGCCGGCGAGGTGATTGCCGGAGCTGTCTGTGAGTTGGCCTGGGCGTCGGCCTGCATCCCTGGGAGCAGGAATGCAACGACCAAGGCGAAGATGAAGCAGATGGGTAGCAAACGGAGTTGTCTTGTCATCATCCTGGGGATTCCATTCCTTCAGCCAGGCCAGCGAGCGAAGATCTCCCGCGTTGGAGGGCCGAAAGTCGGCGAAGGCAGCCGATAGAAGAAACTCTGCCTACTGTACAGACGATTCTAACCGTTATTTGGCTTGAAGATCTTTGCGCTGGGCAGGATTTTGCCTTGGAGTACCCCAACGGGGGCTGGTTGGCCAGTTCGGGGGCACAGCAGGGCGTGGCTGGCGTCCTTGGCTCTGCCGCTCCCATGCATCATGGAATTCCAAGGATCTTGTGGGTTTGCAAGCTCAAACGCCACTGCGGATGGTCGAGGCAATAGCGCAGCGCAAGCGCGGTGTTGGCCTCGCGGCTCGGCCCATCCATCGGCTGAAGGAAGAAATGCCGGAAGGAAAGCATCTCGAATGTGGCCGGGTCGGCTCCTGCCTGAGGATAGACCAGCTTCAGCTCGTCTCCGCTGCGCTGCACCAGTCCCGCTCCAGCTTTGGGACTGACGCAAAGCCAGTCCAATCCTTCCGGCGCCGCAACGGTGCCATTCGTTTCGATCGCAATCTCAAAGCCGCGCACCCGCAGCGCCGAGATCAGTTTGGCGTCCAGTTGCAGCAACGGCTCGCCGCCCGTGCAGACCACAAACCGTCTGCCAAGTGTCGAGCTTTCGGGCCAATTCTCCGCGACGGCAGCCGCCAGATCCTCCGCGGAATCGAACCTCCCGCCACCCGCTCCATCCACGCCCAGGAAATCCGTGTCGCAAAATCGGCAGATGGCCGCGGCCCGGTCGGCTTCGCGTCCCGACCACAGGTTGCAGCCCGCAAAGCGGCAAAAGACCGCCGCGCGTCCCGCGTTCGCCCCCTCGCCCTGCAGCGTGTAAAAGATCTCCTTGACGGCGTAACTCACAGAAACCAGCTTTCAGCGATTAGCTCTTAGTCTGGGTGCCCCATGTCTGGCGCAGCATCATCGCGCCAGATGTGGGATACCACGAACCTCAACCCGCCCGTTTCCGGCGAACTCTGAACTCCTTAGTGAGCAAGCGGGTCCTCGATCCCATTCTCGCGAAAACCCTTCCGCCGCAGCAGGCATGAGTCGCACTCTCCGCACGGCCGGCCCTCCGGAGAAGGATCGTAGCAACTGCTGGTCAGCCCATAGTCCACGCCCAACTCGATTCCCTTGGCGATAATCTGGGCCTTGGTCAGGGCAATCAGCGGCGTATGAACCTTGAGCGCCTGACGGCCTTCGACCCCGGCCTTGGTCGCCAGATTCGCCATTCTCTCGAAGGCCTCGATGAACTCCGGCCGGCAGTCGGGATAGCCCGAATAGTCCAGCGCGTTGACGCCGATGAAGATGTCGCTTGAACCCAGCACCTCGGCCCAGGCCAGCGCGAACGACAGAAAAATCGTGTTGCGCGCCGGGACGTATGTGATGGGAATACCGTGGCTCATCTGGTCTGCGTCGCGCCCTTTGGGGACCGCGAAGTCTCCCGTCAAAGCCGAGCCACCGAAGACCCGCAGGTCGATTTGCGCAATGCGATGGTCCGCCACGCCAATGGCGGAAGCCACGCGACGAGCTGCATCGAGTTCAACGATGTGCCTTTGCCCATAACTGAAAGACAGCGCATAGAGCTCGTAGCCCTGACTCCGTGCAATCGCCAGCACGGTGGCCGAATCCAGCCCCCCGCTCAACAGCACCACCGCGCGTTTTGTGTCGCTTCCCATCTTCAGCTCGCTAAATCCCCACCTTTGCCAATGTCGATTAGCGCCAGGGTGGAGTTGTTCTCGTCGATCATCGCCTCATGGCACTGTTTCAGCACGCCCTTGGCCTCAAGTATGAATTCGATCGCATCGCGCCCCGCGCCCTCGCCGCCGCGATTTGGCGTCACGTAGTGAGCCTCGGCCTTCACCTGCGCTCGCGCATTGGCCACAGCTACGGCAAAGCCGCACTGGCGCATCACAGGAAGGTCGATCACGTCGTCTCCAACGTAGGCGATCTCGTCGAGCGTGACGCCTTCTTTCGCCATGATCTCGCGCACCGCTTGCATCTTGAAGGCCTGTCCCTGGTAGACAAATTCGAGCTTCAAATCGCGGGAGCGCATGGCCACCGTCTCCGAGATCCGCTTGGTAATGACGCCCAGCTTCATGCCGCCCAGTCGCGCCAGCGTGACACCCGCGCCGTCGTGGGCGCTATAGCCCTTGGCTTCCACCATCCTGGTTGTTATGATCCCTTCGGGTCCGGCGACCGGAGCTGGAATGATCCAGATCTTTCCGTCGGTCAAAACGCCATCCACGTCGAAGAGAATGATTTTAATGCGCCGCGCGCGATCTTGTGCGGTGAGAGTCATGTTCTAATTCTACCTATCGCAATCCAGGAGTCTTCGGGAGAATAGAAGTGTGGATCAGAACCCGCCGATTGTCGCCTCAAAAACTCCGCTCGCACCCGAAGATTATTACGCCGAGGGCTCGGAACTGGTTTTCACCGCAGCCTATCACCTGAAGAGAGGTTCTTGCTGCGGTTCCGGGTGCAGGCACTGCCCTTATGGGCTTGCAGAGGTGAGTGCACCGAAGGCTCCCAGCGAAGAACCGCCCGCCGGCGCAACCGATCCGGCTGGCTGAGTTGCGGGTGCGCTCGCCGGCTCCTTCACCAGCACGGCAAAGCGCGGAAAGGCAAAGCTGCCGCCCGCATCGTCGATCACATTCAACTGGCAGAGATAGGAGCCGGGCTTTAATCCCGCCAGTGGGACATCGAGCTCGATCGCGACCGCGTCTCGGCCCTCAACATTAATTACCTTTGCCTGCACCAGCGGCGTTTCATAAACCTTCGTTGCTCCCTGGATCAGCTCCAGGCTGCTGAGCAAATTGATGCCCGGCTTGGCTCCTTTGGGCTGGTTCTCAGCCGCTTTTTCGCGCGCCGGAGCATAGATTTCGTAAAGCAGATAAAGATGCTGATCCTGGCGGAAGACATGACTTATATTAGGCACGTACTCCTGGCCGCCGCGAATCAGAGGGCTGGTTTTCTTGCTCGGCTGGCGCAACGAAGCTAGGACGATCGAGCTCATTTTTAGAGGCGCCTTCTTCATTTCCGGAAGCGTGATGTCGGCCTCGAAGGAACCCATGCGCCCGGTCTGGTTTTCGCGGACAACAAACTTGAGGTGGTACTTGCCCGGTGGAAGATTGAAGCTGGTGGTGTATTGAATGTTCTTCTGGCGCGCTTGCAGCGATGGGTCGAGGTTGAGCTTGACCGTCTCGCGTGCCTGGCCGATGGGCCGCTTGGCCTCGTCGATCACTGTGCCGATAACGTCCAGCGTAGCCTTGTCTTTGTCTCCGCCTTTGACAAAGGGAATCTGTGAGCCAGGCACGATCAATGAAACCGGCACAAAGAAGCGGTTCTCATCGAGGCGGAAGTACAGTGCATCGAGATAAACCGCCATATCGGTCGCCGGTAAATCGCTGGCTAGCTGATCCTGTAACTCCTGCTCGCGGTCTTCCTTGCCAGAGTGCTTGAAATCGGCGGGGGCGTAGTATCCGGGTCTGTATTCGAGCTTCACTCCGGGCCGGTTAATCTTGATGGTCAATTTGCGATAACGGCCGTCGCGCGCCGGATTCGAGCTATGGAATCCTATAGCGTAGTAGGCCGAGGTATCGCTCTGTACCCTTGCAAAGGCCGGAGCAAAATCGTTGGAGTCGAAGAATGCCTTTCCGCCCGTGTCGGAGCTGAGCGTGGCCATCACCTCCTGCGTAGCAAAGTTCGCATTCATGTTATTCGCGAGCGCCCCGCCGTTGTAGGCGCCGGTCCCGCGCAGGCTGCCGGTCGAGGCGTCGCCCAGCGCCGAGATCGCCTGCAAGCCGCGTGTGTCCACGCTGTAGATGGCCAGGTTAGCGCGTACCGCCGCATTAATTGCGGCTCTCAGAGACGCCTGATTCTCGATGCCGTCGCGGGAGATGCCGCCGGAGAAATAGAGCAGGGATTTCTTCTCGGTAATCCTCTCGAGCGACTTGGAGATCGCCCTCAGCGCAAATAACTCGCGGTCGGTGTTGAGGTCGTTGTACTCGCTCTCGTCGGGTGTGTATCCGGTCGTATCTTCAACCTGGTTTGAGTTCGCGTTTGCGCCTTGCGTAAAACCTTGTCCTTCAGTACCGTTATAAATTCCGATCTCTTTGATCAGCGCGTTCTTATCAGCGGTAAAATCCTGGTCCACCTTGAGCGTATCGCCCAGCGAGACCAGAGCCACCACGTCGGCGGGCTGCATTTTGGTTCGCAAGAACTCCTGTGCCGCCTCGACACTGCGGTCCAAGTCTTCCGGCTGCATCGAAGTCAGATCGAAGAACATGACGATCAGACGATGGTTGCGCAGATCTTCCGGATGGGCCACCACGACTGTCTTGCCGCCGCTGGCGCCCGCGGCAAGCCCGCTGACGGTGGCCTCGTTGAGTGGAGTGGCCATATCCACCGTCTCAAAGTCGAAAGTTGAGATTTGTTGCGGTTTGCCGGCCTCATAGATCGTGAAATCGCTCTGCTTAAGGCCGCGCACGAGTTCGCCCGTCTTGGAATCACGAGCAACGACGTTGGTCAGCACTAACTCCCCGGTCATCTTGAGCAGAAGGCCGCCCTGCGGCGTACTGGATACCTGACCCGGCGTAGCCGGAGGAGACTGTGCTGAGTCCTGTGCAAAGCCCGGAGGCAACTGTGCGAGCGTCATCGCCAGCGCCGCATACCCTGCTCCGATCCTGTGCACCCAACCGGTCATGAACCACTCTCCGCGTTAAGCCTCTAATTCCGCAGACTCCGCTACCACGCGCAGCGCGGCTAACCCCGCTGCCTCTAGAACCTGAATCTCGCCGTAAACTGAAACGCCCGCATCGCGCCAGCCGAAGTCACCTGCCCGAATGTTGGCGAAGATACGTTGGTATCTACGCCGGAGTACTGCACCGTGTTGAAGACATTGCTGGCCGTCGCGCGAAGCTCCACGCTGCGGGTATCGCCCAATTGCATGGTCTTGGAAAGCGACATATTGTTCTGGATCTTCCCCGGCCCGGCAATCGAGTTACGCGAAGCCGTACCAAATGTGCCGGCAGGCTTGACGAAAGCCGCGGTATCGAACCACTCCTTCTGCGTCCCGGCTCCGGATGTAAGCGAAGCTCCCGGCACGCGGTCCGGTCTCAGCGTTCCGGCCGTTCCGCGCGCCACATCCTGGACGGCCGCTTGGTAACTTGGCGTAAGCGGCGTCCCGGTGGCAAAGGTAAAACTGCCGGAGACCGAAAACCCTTCAAGAATATGCGATCCGACACCACTCGTTACCCAGAATTTATCTTTGCCGAAGGGTAACTCATAGAGATAAGTTCCGCTGACTTGGTGGCGAACATCAAAACTCGAGTTACCCTCTTCCGCGGCAAGATCCTGCCAGTTCTGCGCGACGACCGTGGAAGTCCCGCCCACCGAGCCGGCGTCGTCGATCGAGTGTGAATACTGATAATTCGCACCCAGCGCGATGCCGTTGCCGAGTCTCTTATTCACCCGCAAAGTCCCAGCATTGAAGCGAGAGAAGGCCGCAGCCTGCTCATAATTGAAGAGATGGCTGGTCGGCGCGGGCAGCGGCGCGCTGGTGATATCGAGATCGCTGCCCCGCGATCCGTTATAGCCTGCATTGATTACGACACCCCAAAGTAGCGTCTTTTGCACGTCGACGTTCCATGCCTGCACATAGGGCAGGTGATAGTGAGGGTCGAGGGCGTAGTTGCCCACAGTTTCCGGCGCGCCAAATCCGTTGGCCAGAGTCAGGTCCCCCGCGTTGACGGCTTCATTGGTCTGTTCATTGACGAAGGTTGGCTGATGAACCATCGGCTGGCGGGCCATCGTCGAGGCAAATCCCGCATACTTGCCAACAGTGTAGTTGATACCATAGCCGGCTCGCAGCACAGTCTGCTTAGGCAGGCGCAACGCCACACCAAGACGCGGGGCAAATGCGGTGCGGAAGGGATAGACCAGTGACTCCGGCAGAATTCCGTTGTAACTTCCCGCGCCTCCGGCCTGAACCTCGTCAGTAACACCAAACCGTGTAGGAAAACTCGCATTCGCCAATGGGTTTGTATCCACAAACGCCAGGCGACCAAACTTTTCCGTGTACGGCGCAAAGAACTCATAGCGCAGGCCGTAATTCAGCGTGAGGTTGGGCCGCGCCCTCCAGTCGTCTTGGGCATAGACATCCATCACGTTATCGCGCAGGTAACTCTTGCCCGCGGTCGCGTCGATGGTGGTCTCCTGCGGCATCCCAAGCAGGAAATCCGCCAGCGCCGAGCCTGTCGAAAAGTCGTGCGCGGCGTCTTCGGTAAACAAGCCTGTGAAGGTGAAGGTCCCAGTGGCGTTCGAGCCGCCAAGGAAGTTGCGATGGACGCGCCGATAGTCGCCGCCAAATCGCAGGTTGTGTTTCCCGTGAATCCAGCTCAGCGTCTCCGAAGCCGAAATCGTCTGTGAGAGTGAGAAGTTAGGCTGCTGTTCATTGAGTCCCTGAATATTGCCAAGAACCACGTTAGGCAAACCGTAGTTCAGCGCGGAACTGTTGGTGCCTGCGATGCCGACAGCGTTTGCAATATCGCTCGCGTTGGTAAAGAAATTGGTTGACTGGCTTGCGCTGCGATTCCAATTCGCGTTGAAGATACTTGTGATCTTTTTGTATCCCAACGTATAACCAGTTTGCAGCGAGTTAGAGTGTGAGGAACTTTTCCCGCCTAACTGTGGAAAGATGTTGACGTTGTCTTGGGCCGAATCTGCCCAGTTGTAATTGATGTTAAGACTCTGGCGCAAGCCCTGATTCTGCGAACGTCGCCCTCCGCCGCCTCGGCCGCCCAGGCCTGCCAGCGAAGCATTCTTGCCCAGGCTGCGCATGTAACGCACTCCGGCCTGGGTCGAGTTAGACTGCTGGGTCGCCAGCAGATGATAGTTCTGTAG
The DNA here is from genome assembly GCA_964525655.1 of uncultured Occallatibacter sp. Taxonomy (GTDB): domain Bacteria; phylum Acidobacteriota; class Terriglobia; order Terriglobales; family Acidobacteriaceae; genus Telmatobacter. Next base: position 66,408 of record CAZGHZ010000004.1, on the reverse strand, counting down.
ATCGTTGGTCAACCCCGGGGTTGGTTCGGGAAAGTAACTCAGCACCGCAGAGGCAGCGGGAGCAATCCTGTTAACAGTTCCGGCGGCGCCGTTGGGAATCATATTGCCTGGGAATTGGAGGCCTGTGGTTGGGTCGTAAATTGGCGCCAGGCCTGGAGCTGAAAAATCACCGGCCCTCTCCGCATCTGTCGGCACGGTTGCGTATTCGTCCAGCGGATTCGAACTGCGCGTGCCGGAGAGCGTCAGGAAAACTGCGTCCTTCCCGCTCGGCTTGGTGAGATGCGGCAGGTAAGGCTCGCTCATGAAGGTGATGCCGAAGCGGTTGGTGCCGGAGGCCGGCTGCTGCTGCGGCTGGCCGCGGAGCGAAAAGGGGTCTGCGTTGAGCGCGGCGTTGCTGCCCATCCAGAAGATGGAGCCGTGAGGCTGGCCTGGATTGAAGCCGCGGAAGTTCCCCCGCCCGCCTCCACTGCCTCCGAAACCACCGCCGCCAAAACCACCCGGCCCGCCAAATCCGCCGCCGCCGAAGAGGCCGCCTCCGCCACCCATGCCGCCGAAGTTCTCGCCCTGCCCATTTTGCCCTCCCGGCAAAGCTCCCTGCGCGCGAAGCGTCTCAACTGCATCGCGAATACGGTCCATGTCGAGGCCGGCCAGCGGACTGACCGCGCCCGCCTGGCCGCTGATGGCCACCGAATCGCCGCCAAAGTCGGAGTTGCCGGCGATCGAAGGCAGAGCCGCGCCCGCCGCGCCTGGACCACCGGTCTGAGTGTCGGTGTCGGCCCCCAACGCATTCATCAGGTTCAGGCTCTGCGCACCATTCGCGGCCAGTTGACGGATCGTATCGGTGTTCGGCAAAGCCTGCGCACCCTGCTCTTCGCGCTGCGCCTGCTGGGCTGCGCGCGAGGCGAGCATCAGCTCGAAGTTGACAGTTTGGTCGTGGCTGGCAGCGTTGAGCACGGCCTCGCTAGCGCCGGGCGCAAAGGCCGCGAACTGTGTGCGGACCACGTAACGGCCATTCTGCGGAAGATTCAGTTGCCAAGCGCCGGTAATGTCGGTTGTAGTTTGGAAGCGCTTGCCGGTCAATGTGTTCTGGGCGGTCACGGTCACGCCGGGCAGGGGAATGTCACCGCTTTTGACCAAACCATGCAGCCTTCCCCCGGTTGCGGCTGGCGTCTGCGCGACGGGCGCGGGGACGGATGACGCGGGTTCAATGGGTGGCGCATGAGGCGCGGCCGGCGACTGTGCCAGGGCGGCAAGACCGCCTATCACAAAGACTTGCGCCATAAGTGCCCACTGAATGGTTCGTCGCCGCATGGTCATGCCCTGCCATTTTACGCTCGCACTTGTTCAGACGGCTCACGCGCCACGAAGTTTACGGATTCATGCCTTTTTCACCGGCCTTTCCGGTTGGCACATAAACGCTTAGCACCCGGCTGCTGCGGTTGCGGGGACGATATAAATCCCCTTGCATTTTCGCGCGGATCATGTTAACTCTTAAGTTAATAATCTATTGGTTGCTACCTTTTGAGTAAATCCGGGCGGCAATCGAGCAGGAGAAGAATCGTGATCAAGATCGGCACCGCTATTCGCGCACATCGGCTGCAAAAGGGACTCTCCCAGGGAGACATCGAAAAGAAGACTGGCCTGCTGCGCTGCTATCTCTCGCGCGTCGAAAACGGCCATACGGTTCCGTCGCTGGACACGCTGTCGAAGATTGCCCGCGCTCTCGACCTGCCCATCACCCAGTTCTTTGCCGACGAAACGCTGGGCCGCCAGGCCACACTTCAGAAGCTTTCGGACGAGGAGTTGCGCTTTTTAACGCAGATCCGCCGCTACTCTACGAATCTGAACGACAGCGACCGTAAGTTGTTGCTGGCGATGGTGAAAAAGTTCGCCGCCACGGCGACGCGCTGACGGAGCGGCGTTCGATTTCCGGCTGATAACCGCTTCCGCGCCTACTTTGCCAGGTAGAATCCGAAGAGCACCAGGACCCCCACCACCATCACTGTTGCCACGCGGCGCCGAAAGAGAAACAGGTCGCGGGGCGAGCCAATTCGAGGCACCATCGGAGCCGCGAAGAGCAAACCGCAGCTGAACCCGCCCAGGTGGGCCATATTGTCGATTTGCAACCCCGAGCCGACGATCCGTGTGCCAAAACTGATGGAAAGGCCAAGTGCCAGGTTGATGGCTGCAAAGTAGATCACCGACCTTCGCAGTTTATGCAACTCCAGCTGAGGCACTGGCAGCCGGTGAGACTTGAGCAGCACAATCAGCGCCCCGGCGATCCCAAATACAGCTCCCGAAGCGCCGGCGCCGACAGGGAAAACAACGGTGGGGTCCAATACCAATCCCACGTGGTGGCTCACCCATTCAGCGTGGTATCTAACCCAGGCCTTGTTGTACCAAAACCAATTGACGCAGGTAGAAAGCAAGTTACCTGCCGCGCCGGTGAGGATGTAAACAGCGAAGACCCCCGCCGAACCCATCAGCGGCTCTGCCAGCAGTCCCAGATTCCACAGGCACCACATGTTTGTGGCCAGGTGCAGAATGCCCACATGCACAAACATGGCGGTGACAATGCGCGACCAATCTCCGCCAATCAGTACTGCGCCAGCGTTGTCGGCTCCGAAGAACATCAATTGATCAGTGGTGGGACTCCAGACGCTGACCCCGCGCACCGTCATGACCAGAAAGACCATGCAGTTGATCCCCAACAGCACGTAAGTAGCGGGTGCGAAAGACCACGACGAGCGCTGCTTGCGTACCGGCTGAGGCGGCGGAATGATCTCAGTCTCCGGAGAGGGAAACTCCCGTTCAGAGTCAATGACTTCGCGGACAGGTCTGTATTCGCCAGAAGGTGAATTGGAGGGGGAATATCCCATATCCTAACTCTAAAGCATTTCCAGCAATCTCGCAGGCTGCGGCCTATCACCGACAGCAACCGTGGCAATTCCACCATATCGGCTCCGCGCGGCGCCCTTCGATGTAGTCTGTTGTTTGGACCTCGCCGGCGCGGCCACCTATCCCGCCAAAGGCGAAGGCTGCCAAGAAGGAGTCGAGCTGTGAGTTCAGTGAAGCGGATTCGGCGAGCGTTGCTGAGTGTGACCGACAAAACCGGCCTGGTGGAGCTTGCCCAGACGCTGGCGAGCTTTGGTGTGGAGCTGGTTTCGACCGGCGGAACGGCGCGGGCACTGCGCGAGGCCGGACTGGCCGTCAAGGACATCAGCGAACTGACTGGCTTTCCGGAGATGCTCGACGGCCGCGTGAAAACCTTGCACCCCAAGGTCCACGGCGGCCTGCTTTACATTCGCGGCAACGCTGAGCATGAGGCCGCAGTAGCCGCGTACGGAATCGAGCCTATCGACATGGTGGTTGTGAACCTTTATGCCTTTGAGAAAACGGCTGCTCAGCCGGGAGTGGTCTTCGGCCATCTCATCGAGAACATCGACATTGGAGGCCCTTCGATGGTGCGCTCGGCTGCGAAGAATTTCGAGGATGTGGCGATCGTTACGCGCGTCACCGACTACTCGGCGCTGACCGAGGAGCTGAAGTCGAGTTGCGGCAGCTTGTCTCGCGCAACACGCTGGCGGCTGGCCAAGCAGGCCTTTGCGCTCACCGCCGCCTACGACACGGCCATCGCCAACACGCTCGATCGGATCGCTGAGGCCCCCGAGCCTTCATCGCGAGCCGAGTTCGATGCGGCGAACCTCCCGGCAACTCTGCGCATCAACCTCCCGATAGCCCAGCCGCTGCGCTACGGCGAAAACCCCCATCAGCGCGCCGCTCTCTATGCGGATGGCTCCGGCTTGGGCGTGGCCGGCGCGACTCAACTCCAGGGCAAGGAGTTGAGCTTCAACAACCTCGTCGATCTCGACGCCTGCTGGGAGTTGGCGCAGGAGTTCGACGAGCCGGCCGCCATCATCGTCAAGCACAACAACCCTTGCGGCGCGGCCACCGGTGCGAATCTTCTCGAAGCCTACCAAAAGGCCTACGCCTGCGACCCCGTCTCGCCCTACGGCAGCATCATTGCCGTCAACCGTCCCCTTGACCGCGATGCTGCCGACGAAATCGCCAAAACCTTCGTCGAAGCCATCGCCGCCCCTGCTTTTACGCCGGAGACCCGCGAACGCTTCGCCTTAAAAAAGAACCTGCGACTGGTTGAAGTTCACAGCGCCGCGCCGCGCCCAGTGGTCAAGCACGTCTCCGGCGGGCAATTGCTACAGGACGCCGACACCGGTCACCTCAGCATTGCCGAACTGAAGGTGGTTACCCAGCGCCAGCCCACCGACGAAGAAGTGCGCAGCTTGCTCTTCGCCTGGCGTGTCGTCAAGCACGTCAAGTCGAATGCCATCGTTTATGCCCGCAACGGCCAGACCCTCGGCATCGGCGCAGGCCAGATGAGCCGCGTGGACGCCGCCCGTTTTGGAGCGATGAAGGCCGTGCTGCCGCTCGAGGGCTGCGTCGCTGCCTCGGACGCATACATTCCCTTCGCCGACGGTCTGGAATCCATGGGCGCCGCAGGAGCAACCGCCGTCATCCAACCCGGCGGCTCAATGCGCGACGAAGAAGTGATCGCCGCTGCCAACAAGCTGGGCATGGCCATGGTCTTCACCGGCATCCGCCATTTCCGGCATTGACCACATGCGATGGAGCCAGCTGCCCGCTCTTCGCTCGCTTGAGGTTCGGACGGAGATGGAAGCTCCGTGCCCCATCCTTTCCGTTTCCATTTTTCGGAAAAGGTGGGGAATCGAGGTCTTCTGTTGGTTCGTCCGGGTTTCGCATCAGGACCTTGAACCCAGTCGTCACCCCCGCCGGTAATGTGCCGATCTTAGGACAACTTTAGTAAACTCAATCCCAAGATGTTTCCTCTTCTTGCAAATCCCCGCCCCCATTTTGCCCTCCGTCTCGCCGCTCTGGCTGCGGCTGCGATGGCTATTGCCTCCTTGACCGGCACGGCGCAGGGCACGCACCTCTGGACCCAGTCGCGCCTCGAGGAATTCGAGAAAGGCACGCCGCAGGGAGTTTCGCTCACCAGTGATGGCCATCTGCGCCAAGGCCCTGGCCTAACCGAGTCGCTCACCACGCCCTCAACAACCGTTTGGTCGGTGGCCGCAGACAAGACCGGCACGGCCTACCTGGGAACTGCTTCACCGGCCACGGTCCTGCGCGTGGGGCCGGATGGCACGCCCTTCACACTCTTCGAGACTAAAGACCTCTCAGTGCAGGTCGTTCGCTTTGGGTTGGATGGCGTGCTCTACGCGGCTACGTTGCCCAGCGGAAAGGTCTATCGCCTCGATCCAAATGCGAAGGCCAAGCAGGATGAGAACAGCTCCACAGTCGTCTTCGACGCTGCAAAGGTGTACGACACAGCGACCGGAAACAAGAAGCCTGAGGATTCAGAGAGGGGAACCGACAAGCCGGAAACTAAATCTCACTACATCTGGGAGATGACCTTCGACGCGGCGGGTCGGCTCTACATCGCAACCGGTGGACCGGGCGCGATCTACCGCGTCGATGTTGCCAAGCCGGGCGCGAAGCCGGAACTCTTCTTTAAGAGCGACGAGGCTCATATCCGCTCTCTCGCATGGGATGCGAAGGGCAACCTGATCGCCGGCTCCGACGGTTCCGGTCTCGTCTATCGCATCAGCCCGGACGGCAAAGGCTTCGTCCTCTTTGAGGCACCCCGCCGCGAGATCACCTCGGTTGCCGTCGCCGCCAATGGGACCATCTACGCTGCCAGCGTGGGCGACAAGAGCCGCAATCCGCTGCCGCCTCTGCCCGTGCAGGGAGTCGGCGCGGTCAGCATCACGATCGTTCAGCCGGGATCGATGCAGGCAGCCAACGCGAGCGCGTCGGTCCCTGAGGGCAGCGAGATCTATGCCCTGACTGAAGGCCAGGCTCCACGCAAGCTCTGGTCGGATAAGGACGAGGTCGTCTACGCCCTCGCCGCCCAACCCGACGGCCTGCTGGCGCTCACCGGCAATCGCGGACGCATCTTCAAAGTCGACGACGACGGCAGCTACGCCGATATCGCCCATCTCGACGCGCAACAAGGCCTGAGCCTCGCAGCGGAGCAGGGCGCTGACAGCATTCTCATCGGCACCGGGAATACCGGCAAGCTCGTCGCGCTTGGCCGGGCCGAAAAGCACGAGTACGCCAGCGACGTACTGGATGCCGGGGCGCTGGCCCGCTTTGGCCGGGTCGAAGTTGAACCCGGCTCGGCCAACTATGAATTGCTCACCCGCTCCGGCAACGTCGAGCAGCCTGTGCGCGGGTGGTCAGAGTGGCAGTCGCTCAAGGACGGCGCAGTGGCCTCGCCCGCCGGCCGCTACCTGCAATGGAAGGCCATGCTCCGAGCGAAGGGTTCGCTGGGTTCGGTCGGCGTCAATTACCTGCCCGTCAACGCAGCCCCGGTGGTGGACGATCTGGTTGTCGTACCCGGCGCGCGCGTCAATTCTCAGACTCAGGCTCAACCGGGCGGCCAGTTGCCGATGATCAACGTCACTTTTCCCTCCGCGAACCAGAACGCTGCGATCGCTTTCGACGGCGGCTCTGCCGCGCCCTTGCAGGCGATGAAGGATCGCACTGCTGTTACCGTCCGTTGGGCGGCGCACGACGATAATGGAGACGATCTGACCTACTCTCTCTATCTGCGCGGGGACGGCGAGAGCGTTTGGCGGCTGCTCAAGGCTGACATCGCTGACAAGGCTTACAGTTTCGACGCAGCACAGATCCCCGATGGCGGCTATCAGATCAAGGTCGTCGCTTCCGATGCGCCCTCGCACACACTCGGCGAAGCACTCACCGGCGAGAAGATTAGCGAGCGCTTTGAAGTGGATACCACGCCGCCCGTTGTCTCCGATTTAAGGGCGTCTCTCGGAGGCTTCGCTTGCAAGAAGTCGCCTTGTGGGCAGATTCACCTTACCTTCGACGCGGAGGACGGCTTCTCGCCCATCGCCCACGCCGAATATTCGCTCGATGCAGGACAGTGGCAGTACATCGAGCCGGCGGGCGGGCTCTCCGACTCGCGGCGCGAGCACTATGATGCGCTCATCCCCGCGCCAGTGGAGGCTGTGAGGGTCGAGCACCTGATTGCCGTGCGTGTCTATGACCGGCACGACAATGTGGGTGTCGCCAAGACAGTGATTCCGGCTGAAAGGCCGGCCCAATGAAATCGGGGGCTTTAGCCCCTGAGGGAAGCCTAGCAAAGACTGAATGGTTTGGTGAGTTGGCCTCTGCGCAAGTCAGTCGTGTCTGGCCGGCTCGCCGGTGGGCAGAAAGGCTATTCCGGAGATTGCATTCCCCGAAGCCAGCACGTCTCGTAACCGTTCAGCATTTGCTCCACTGCGGGCGACAGCAGCTTCGAGCAGGCCGAGAGCCGACGCCGGAGTGGTCCCCTCCGGCAGGCGAAAGATCCACGGAATGTTGGTCGAGGTCAGCTTCTTGTCGCTGCTCAAAGCGATCACCGGCACAAAGGCCTTGAGCGCCAGTTGCTCGGCGAGGTGAGCTGAGTCGCGGTCCAGAGCAACAATTGCCAGAGAGTGCTCGTCCATCAGCGCATGAACGAGTTGTGTGGAAGCCGCGCCCCAGTTCTGATCGCTTGCAACAGGATCCAGCTTCCATTCACGGCCCTTTGCCGCCACGGTTGCCAACTCCGCTTGCACGTCATTTGACTGCGCAACTTCTGCCGCGCGCGGCCCAAACAAAACCACGCGCACCGGCCCCGCCGGAACGTCTTGCGGAAGCGGACCGGCATAATCGACGCCATCCTCACCCACGCGCGCATAAGGCTGAGAGGCAGGGACTAGGGAATAGGGACTAGGGAATAGGAAACTGTCTCTGCTCGCCTGAGCAGAGTGCTCTTGCCGCACAAGCGGAGCCTGTCCCACCGCAGGCGGCTTCTCCATGGTCGCAACGCGATAAGTAACCGCACCGTTGTGCACTGTGCCCAGGTACATCGGAGCCACATTCTTCTGGTTCGGATCGAAGACCATGTGCCCGGTTACGCCGTCATACTGCTCGATGTTGGCCAGCGCGTCGTGAATCCGCGCGCGATTGAGGCCCGCCTTGCAGATCGAGTCGAGCAGCGCATTCATCGCGTCATAAGCCAGCGACGCAAATTGCTCCGGCTTCTCGTGGAAGCGCGCCTCGAAGCGCTGGTTGAACTCCAGCCACTTCGGATCATTGCGTGTGGGATCGTAAGGGAAGACGGCCTCGAATCCTTCTGCCGCATCTCCGGCCTCAGCCAGCAACTCCGGCCCAAGCGTGCGATAGGCGCCGAAGACGCGTTGCTTCATTCCCGCGGCGCGCATCTGCTTCAGGATTCCCGCCGCCTGGGTTTCATCGGCCCATAGCACAATTGCATCGGCCCTAGAAGAGCGAATCACATTCAATTGTTTCGTGAAATCCGTATCGCCAGGAAGATACTTCTGTTCGATGACGATCGGGTGACTCAGCCTGCGCGCCGCATCGCGGAGCTTCATCACGCCGAAGCGCCCGTAGCGGCTGTTCACTCTGAGTATCGCCACGCGCTTCATCCCAATTTCGGTAAAGATGTGGCGAGCCAGTGTCAGGCACTGCACCCGGTCATCCTGCAGGTCGGTGAAGTACCACGGAATGTAGGTCTCGGGAATTGTCGGATCGGTCGAGGCCGAGTTGACGATGGGAATCTCCGCGCGCAGAGCCACGCGCAGAGCGATGTGCGTCGACTCCGAACTGATCGAGCCGAAGATCGCCCAGTCGCGATCGTCGTAGACCATCTTCACAACTTCATTCGATGCCGAACCCCAGATAGTTGGGTCGGTGGGACGGTCTTCGCCATAGACGGTCTTCGCCTGCCAATTGTCATAGTCGTTGTGCAGCATCAGGCGAAAGGGTTTGCCGCCATAGCCACCATGCGCGTTGGCATCCTCGACCGCCAGTTGCGCGCCGTGCAACATGCGCAAGCCAAAAACCGACTCTGGATTGTGTTCGATGGGTCCGAAGAAGCCGACGCGGATCTCTGTCAGGTCTTTCGGCACAGGTATATCCCGCGCGGCGCCGGAGTAGATGTTGGGATGAGTGTAGTTGAGGTCGTAAGGCGCTGCAAACTTCGCGTACGGGCTCAGATCGGCAGGTTCGCCGGCATAAGGTGTGACCACGCGATCCTTCGCTGGTCCCGGCGGATGCGCGCCACACTCGCACGCACCCTTTCCAGTAACCGCTACCGGACTGTCATTCTGAACCGCAGTCTGACTCGAATATGAGTTCGAATTCTGCGCGGCGAGATTCAGAGCGCAGGCCGCACAGGCCACAGCCAGCAACCATCCCTTACGCATCGCGACTACTCCTTGTTTGCCGATCCCTTGTCTGTGCGGAACATGGCGATGGCCTCGATCTCAATGAGCAGTTCGGGGCGGCAGAGATGCGCTTGAATGCCGGTCGATGCAGGCAGCGGATCGAGCCCCTGTTCCTTGAAGAAGGCTGTCCGTCCTGCGTTGAAGACATCGTAATCGCGATCGATGTCCCTCAAGTAGCAACTGGTGCGCACGATGTCGTGCCAGGTGCAGCCTTCGGCTTCGAGCAGGCCGGTGATATTGTCGAAGGTCCGCCGCAGTTGCGCGGGGAAGTCGCCAATGTGGACACTCTGGCCGTGCTCGTCGATCGAGGCCGTGCCCGAGATCAGCAGGATGGCGACGTCGCCAATATCGATTCTCATGCCACGCGAAAACGAACTTGGCTTGGCGTAGGCATAAGCTTCGTTGAGCACGCCGTGATTGGTGATCGCCCGCTTTTCGATCGGCGCGTGCGCGATGGCTTCCAGAATATCCGCAAATGCATTCATGATTGCTGCTCCTTATGGACTTATTGTTTCTGTCGAATTCCGTGACTCAAACCCTTCGCAGTCGCGACCCAGATGTCGTCGCCGGCGAAGTCGATTCCGAGAACATAGTTGTGGGCCGGCGCTGTTGTGACCTCAACCGGTGTGACCTTGCCCTGCGCGTCGCGCACCGTCATTTCCGGTTTGCCGTCTTTAAGCGATGGGCGGTAGACGGCCCAGTTTGCGCCGTCATAGTAGGCCAACCCCTTGTCTGTGCCAAACCAGGCACGATTTGCGTCAATGCCTTTGATCGTGTTGATGAAGTTCGAAGGCAGTCCGCTGTCTTTGGTGAGGAAGTTATGCCAGTAGCGGCCGTCGTAACGGCTCGCGCCAAAGTACGTAGCCGCCCAAACAATATTGTCCACATAACTCACCGAAGTGACAATCTCGTGGATCAGGCCCTGGTCTTTGAAGAGTACGATTTCATTCTCGCCGTCGGGATCGTCGTATTTGTCCCAGCGCGCGTTTTTTTGGGTGTATTCGAGAAGCCCGCTGCCCCACACGGCGTAGTAGACCTTGTCGGGAGCAGCAGAGACCGCATAGACCCAGATCTCGGTCATGGGAGTGTTGCGCTCGTTGTAGAGCGTCCACTGGCCGGTGCGTGAATTCAGGCGGCACCCGCCGGCGGCCGTGGCTACCCATACGTTTTCGCCTTCCACCGCGACGCCGTAGACCACATCGTTGCTCAGTCCCGAGTTCAGTTGCGTGAAGCTGTCGATGCGCCCGCCGGAGATGCGGCTTAAACCGCCCATCGTGCCGGCCCACACATCGCCGGTACGCTTGTCCAGCGCCAACGAGAGCACGGCGCGATGAGCCAGGCCATCCTTGGTGTTGTAGGTCTTCCACGCATGATTCTCGTAGACCGCAAGCCCGTCTTCCGTTCCGGCCCAGATGCGGTCACCATCCACCAGCACCGAGAACACATGATCATTGGGCAGGCCGTTCGCGGTGGTGAAACTCTCAAAGCGAAAATGCGGTGCCTGCGGTGGCGCAGCCAAGGCCAGCGACGAAGCAATCGCCAGCACTGCGATCATGAATAGTTTCTTCATCGCGTCCTCAGGTACTCGATTAAGTCGTTCAGTTCATCTTTGGTCAGGTCGTTGGTGCGTCCGTGCTTGTCTTCCGGGTTGTAAATCGTCCAGATCTCCTCGAGCGTGTGCGCCGAGCCGTCGTGCAGGTAGGGCGCGGTCAGCGCAACGTTGGTCAACGGCGCCGACTTCAACATCCCTGAGTTGTCAGTAGACTTGCGCGTCCCTACATCGGAGAGCTGATGATTGGTTCCCTTGGGGCCGCTGTGGCAATACGCGCAGCGGTTGTCCTCCGGAATCGCCTTGCCGAATTTATCCCTGCCGCGCTCAAAGAGCGCCTTGCCGCGCTCCTGCGCCGGGGTAAGCTCGCCATCCGGCAGCCGCCAGCGATTGGGCCGCGGATCCAGGCTGCGCACGTAGACTGCGAGATCGGCGAGCGTCAGGTTGTCATAATTCTCCGAGCGCCAGAAATACTTTTCTGTCCGCGGCCCGCACTCGGTTGGAATATTGGGATTGCCACCATTCCACTTGTAGGGCTCTGTGTCCTTGATGCCCTCGATCATTTTGTTGTCCACGATGTCGCGGCCAAAGCCATCCGGCTCCAGATCCCATGTGAGGCCGTCGAAAGTGGAATCGATGTGGCAGCTTGCGCAGGCGATCTGGCCTTGGAAGCTGTAGCGTGCTGTGTAGAAGGTCTGCTCGCCGTGGCGAATCGGAGAGATCTTCTTCGGCCCATCCATTGTGATCGTCGAGGCCACGCGATTGGTGCGCGTATCGATCACGCTGATCGTGTCATCCAGGCGATTCGCCACAAAGAGGCTGCGTCCATCGGGTGTAAGCGCAAGGCCGCGAGGGTTGTGATCAACGGGGATGCGCGCAATTACGTAGTTGCTGCTGGCCGAGAGATCGTATGCAAAAGAGCCGGAGTCGGGATGAGACCGCGTGTGAATGAAACGTTGCAGGCGTTGAACATCGATAACGATCACACACTCAGAGCCGCCGATGGTGACATAGAGACGCGACTTGTCCGGCGCGATGGCCACGCCAAAGGGCTGCGAGGCGTAGCGCTCAAGCTCATCCAACGGCACCTCGACCGGCTTGCCCACATCCGCACCAAAGACTGTGAGCGTGTACGCGAAGGCACCGCCATGCTCCAGATGCGCCAACGGCACAAGATTCTTGGGGTGGTATTCGGCGACCGCACCCAGGCGGCCATCAGAAGAGAAAGCAAGATGAAAGACGCCAGCAATCGCATGCAGTGGTATGCGATCGACAACCACGGCGCGTGCCGTTTCGATCACTGTGATCTCCGACTCCGGCGCAGTGCGATTGTCCAATTCAGTGCGCACTCTCGGTGGATTCGGATAGATGTGCGTGGCATAGATGCGGCTTCCATCGGGAGAGATCGTCAGATAGCTGGCGCCACGTCCCGCCAGCAGCCGCTTCTCTTCCGCGCCGGTGGCGGCATCGAGCACGGCTATATCGCTCGATATGCGATTGGCCACGAAGAGCCTCTTGCCCGCGCGATCCTCGACCACGCTCGATGGCTCCGCGCCTACCGGCCACGTTGCCGTCACCGCCAGAGCGCGCGTGTCGATCACCGACAATGTATCATCCCATGCGTTGGTGACAAAGAGACGTGCGCCATCAGGCGACAGCGAGAATCCGCGCGGCACGCGGCCTACAGCGATCTTCTTGATTACCGCGTAGCTCGCTGCATCCAGCACCCGCACCTCTTCGCTCTGCTGGCAGAGCACGTAGAGCCGCGCGCCATCGGGCGAGAGCAACACTTCGAGGGGCGAGGCAAACACCTGTGCATCGCCTTGCTCAGCGCGCACCGCACGATCCACGGCCGGACAGAACGCAGACACCAGCAATGCCGCGCCAAGGGCCACAAGCGCCACAGCGTGCCGGGTTGAGAAGCGTCGCCTCACTTCGTGTCTCCGGACTTCGGCTCTTCGACCGTTAGCACGCGGTCAACGCTCAGCTTCTCCAGCGTCTGCTCCCGGCCGCTCGGCCAGTGAACGATCAGCTTGTCCACGGTTGTCGCAGCGCCGAGGCCGAAGTGCAAGCGGGCATCATCCTGCGAGAGATAACCGGAGGCCGCCATACGCTCTGCCGTTTGCCGCTTGCCTGCGGCGAAGACTTCTACGCGCGCTCCGATGCCGTCGCGATTGCTCTTGGTCCCCTTGAGATGGACATTGGCACTGGGGATATAGGGGGAGTCGTTAGGCCGCATCGCTCCCACCAGCTTGATCGCAATCCAATGGCCGGTATTCGTCGAGACATTATCCAGCAGCGTTCCCCGGCCGCCGAGATTGACCGCAAAGGCATCGACCTTGCCGTCGTTCTCGTAATCGCCAAAACAGGCCCCACGCGTCGTCGTACGCTCGCTCAATACCGGACCGCCATCGCGCGAAACATCGGCAAACTTGCCGTTTCCGATTCCGCGAAAGAGCGTGTGCTCTTGCGGAATCAGATGAATCAGCCCGCCGTGGAAGATGAGAATATCGAGCTGCCCGTCGTTGTCGAAGTCGTAAATACCTGTGCCCCAGCTTACGTATTGCGCATTGGTCTGCGAGATGCCGTTCGAGGCGCCCATGTCCTCAAAGCTCATTTTTCCCGTGTTGCGCAAAAACCGGTTGTAGTGGCCATCGGTGACCCAGAGGTCGAGCATCCCCCTGCCCCCGAAGTCGGCAAAGACCGGACCCATCGACGAGGTTGACTCGCCGTTTTGCCCAAAGGCCGTGCCGGTATCGTTGCCAATCTCTTCAAAGGTTCCATCGTGCTTGTTGTGAAAGAGGAAATTCTCTGTGCGGTCGTTGGCGACATAGATGTCGTCCCACCCGTCGTTGTCAAAGTCCGCAGCGGTCACGCCCATGGTGCGGCCGACATACGCGCCGATGCCCGACTTCTCAGTTACATCAGTGAAAGTCCCGTCGCAGTTGTTGTGGTAGAGCTTGTTCGTCTCGCCCTCGTAGTCCAGCGGCCCCGGATAATTATCCGCGGCATAAAAGGCGCGGTATTTGGGATCAAACTTGACATAGCGGCCAACAAACAGATCGACACATCCGTCCTTGTCGTAGTCGAGCCACGTGGAGCTGATCGCCCACCCATCCACATTAATGCCGGCCTTCGCGGTCACATCGGTAAAAGTACCGTTGCCATTGTTGTGATAGAGAATCGTCTTGCCGTAGCCGGTCACCAGCAGATCGACGAAGCCGTCGTTGTCATAGTCTGCCGCAGTTACGGCCATTCCGTACATATCGGGATTGAGGCCAGCTTGCTCCGTCACGTCGGTGAAGGTGCCGTTGCCATTGTTGCGATAGAGATGATTGTGCGGCGGCGTTGCCGGCTTCTCCTTCAGCGGATAAGGATGCATCGAGTCGTCGAGCGGGCGGCCATTCACCACATAAAGCGACTCAAGTCCGGAGTTGTTGTAGTCGAACCAGATGCATCCCGCGCCCGTGCCTTCGAGCAGCGAGCCCAACTGACGTGAGCCGAAGCTATGAGTGAATTGGATGCCAGCCTTGACACTGGCGTCTTCAAACCTGATGACAGGAGCCTGCTGTGCAGCAGACGCTGCATGAACAGCAGGGGCGGGTTGTGCCGGAGAAGTACCCGTAGCCGGAGGAGCAGTCTGCGCAGCCGCCATCGAGGCAACAAAGAAGAGTAGAAGACAGCGAGCTATGATCATCAGTTTCCTCCCGGCGACTTCGGTTTTGGTGCAGTCGTCCGCGCCGAGCCCGTAAGATCAACCGGCGTTGTCGAGCGAAGCAGCACGGCCGGTACGCGATTCTCCGAGGCATGCTCGGGTCCCACGTGGCAACCTACACAGATTCGTTGCTCGCCCCGGCGGATCCAGAACCATCCACGCTCTTGCCGCAGCACCGCGCCCTTATCATCGAGCAGCGACAGACGAATAGGCTTGTCCGCAGGGGCTTTTACAAAGAACGAACCATCCGGCTCAACCGGCGCTGTGCCCAAGACAACCGCGTGACCGGCGTCCAGCGTTTCCATTCGCACCGAAGCGGGCGTAACCTTGAGGTCGCCGTCGCGCGACAACCGCGCATCGAGCGCAAGGATGTTCGCATAACTCCAATCGTGCAGTCCCGAAGGATGACGCTTTGGCCTGTTACGTGGCGCAACCAGTACCGGGTCGATAAGATTCTCGTTGTTCTCGGCCAGCACAGTCTGCATCGTCGCCGCGCCAGGCTTCCATAGCTTCAATGCAAAATGCGCGCCAGCCGCCGCCCGAGAGCTAACGAACCACGCGCCTGAAGCCGTCTCTGCAATTGCATCCGCGTATTCTGCGTGCGGCGCTGCGATCGCCTCTTCGCGCGCCAACGGCGAGGTAAAACGCGCCAGCGAAGCTCCGTGCGTGAAGATCACGTCGCTGTTGGCCAACTGACGCCCGCCCCAGCGCGCTTTGCCGTGATCGCAGCGGTACGATTCCACGCCCGAGCCGTCGGAGTAAACCAGAAACAATTCGGGAGTCGCCCCGGAGCCGAGTGGGAAGCTGGATTCAAAGAGAATG
Source organism: uncultured Occallatibacter sp. (assembly GCA_964525655.1). Taxonomy (GTDB): domain Bacteria; phylum Acidobacteriota; class Terriglobia; order Terriglobales; family Acidobacteriaceae; genus Telmatobacter. Next base: position 50,987 of record CAZGHZ010000004.1, on the reverse strand, counting down.
CGCCCGTCAGCCAGAACATCGGAGGGAATTGCGCTGGTCGGAAGGTATGAGAGCGGAAGCAACGTTGAGCCCGCGTCTGAATCAACAGGCTGAAAGGCGTCAGCAGCATCTTTGCCTGCGGACTCCAGTTGAAATCCCTGCGGCGTGCGCTGCGCATAAACGAGGCGACCGGAAGGCAAATAAAAGGGTCGAATCGCATCGCTCGTCCCCGCGATCAGTCTGCGAACGGAGCGATCGGCGAGTGTCATCTCCCAGATCTGCCATGGATCGCTCGCGGCATGCTTGCCCGCGAAGAGCACGCGCTTGCCATCAAATGAAAGATTCGCATCCGCAGTAGCCGCAAAGTCCGTCAACAGAGGCTCCGCCGTGCCCGCATGAACAAGCAGCAGTTGCGCACCCTTGGGAAATCTCTCTTCTCCCCGCAGCGCGGCTACAGGCTCGTAAACCGGCGCGGCCGTGACAATGACATCGGCGCCGATGGCAGCGCCGGTGCCTCGCGGTGTGTTGGGCGCGGAACCGCAAACTGGAATCAGCAAGGCAACCTTCGCTGCAATCGAAAGCACTCTGGAAACAGGACTCATCCCACTGCCACCAGTGAGCGCGCTTGAGCTGTCTTGCGACGCGAAGCACCAAGGTTGCGCAAGGCCAGCCACGGATCGAGATCGGCCATCATCTCATCGAATGCAGCGAAGTCCAGAGACTGCTCGCCGTCGCTCCAGGCCTTTGCGGGATTGGGATGCACCTCGACCAGCAAGCCGTCTGCGCCGGCGGCGACGGCGATGCGCGCCAGCGATGGAACTAACTCACTGTGCCCTGCGGCGTGACTCGGATCGGCAATTACGGGAAGATGCGATACCTGCTTGAGCAGCGCAATCGCGGCCACATCGAATGTGTTGCGCATCGCCGTCTCGAAAGTGCGAATGCCGCGCTCGCAGAGAATGACGTTGGGATTTCCGTTGTCGAGAATCAGTTGCGCTGAACGCAGCCACTCGGCCACCGTGGCCACCATGCCGCGCTTCAGCAGCACCGGCCGTCCCGACCGCGCCGCGGCTTCCAGCAACGCATAGTTCTCCATGTTGCGCGAGCCGATCTGCAAAATATCGGCATACTCGGCCACCATCGGAACGTTTTCTTCCGACATGACCTCGGTGACAATGGCCAGGCCGCTCTCCTGGCGTGCGCGGGCCAGCATCTTCAGCCCTTCCAGGCCAAGCCCCTGAAATGAGTAGGGAGAACTGCGCGGCTTGAAGGCGCCTCCGCGCAGAATGCGCGCCCCGGCACGGCGCACATGGTTGGCCGTGGCCATCAGTTGGAACTCCGTCTCAACCGAGCAAGGTCCAGCCATGGTGACGAACTCGCCGCCTCCGATCTCAAGATCGAGCACTGGCACCACTGTCTGCTGGCGCCGCGCGCTCTTCAGGCAATCGGAGGATTCGGCAAATCGTTCCTGCCACTTCTCGCGCACCTTCTGCGCTCCGTTTCTGGGGAAGCGGAAGTTTCAGACTACCGCGACTGTGGACTTCACGCCTCCACCCAAAGGTGGAGATGCAGCTTTCCCGGTCGCTCCTCCAGGCGTGGCTCCCGCACGGCTAAGTGCAGCTTCTGCAAAGAGATGGATGGATCGAACGCGGCTATTCCGCTTGCGCGATCCGAGGCGGCTTGAACCCGAAGGCTGCATCCACAACCGCCGCGATGCCCAGCGCCGTTTCGTCCTGGAAGGGCCGGGCCACAGTCTGCACGCCGATGGGCAGGCCCTCAGGTGAACAGCCAACAGGAACCACCGTCGCCGGCGCGGCCAGCGCATTGAACCACTGCGCATGCCGCACGGCATCCAGATACTTCACGGCCTTTCCCTCGACGAACCACTCACGCTCGCCATGACGAAAGGCAGGAATGCTGGCAACCGGACAGAGGAGCACCGGATACGCGCTCATCTCTTCAAGGGTTTTCGCACGCAACAGATCCAACTCAGCCCACGCATTCAGCAACTCGGTAGCCGTCAATGGCGGCAAAGCCTCGGAGAAGCTAAGAAACTCTCGGAAGATAGGAGACAACGACTCCTCCCGACCGCGAATTGTGGGCTCGTAAAACATCGCCCCGCACTGCACGAAGAGCTTCCACCACAGCTGGCGCAACTGTTCCAACGTGCGCGGCCTGAAAGGTTCAACGCGAAAGCCCGCTTCGCGAAGCGCCGCCGCAGTGGCCTGCACCGCCGTGCGTGTCTCTGGCGTGACGGGAACAAGCCCGTCATCCTCAAAGACGCCAATCGTGTTCCTGCGCAGTTCATCGAGACTCGGATGACGCAACATAATCGGCGGACTCGCAGGGTCCTGTGGGTCCTGCCCACTGAGGACACGAAACATCAGCGATACATCTTCCATCGTCCGCGCCATAGGGCCAATCGCACCGAGGATCGAAAACGGACCTAAACACGGCGGCAGATGTCCGCGGCCTGGAATGCGGCCCGGCGTGGGCTTTAGTGAACAGATTCCGGTGAAGTGCGCAGGCACGCGCACCGATCCTCCGCTATCGCTGCCCAGCCCGCCCGCCGAGAGCCCGGCCGAAATGGCTGCCGATTCGCCGCCGCTCGATCCGCCCGGCGTGCGTTCAAGATCCCATGGATTCCGCGTTTGTCCGTGCAGCAGATTCGCTGTTTCGTAGGCCATCAGGAATTCCGGGCAATTGGTCGTGCCCAAGATCAACGCGCCGGCCGCACGAAGGCGCGCAACGACGACAGCATCTTCGGCAGGGACATCGCCCTTGTGCAGCAGGCTCCCGATCTCACACTTGAAACCTCGCGCGGCGATCGATGACTTCACCGTCACCGGCAATCCGAACAAAGGCCTGCGGGACCGGGTGCCTCGCCATGCATCGTGTTTTCGCGCCCGCTCGCGAACCCGCTCTGCATCGAAGTCGGCAAACGCATTCAACTGCGGATTCAGACGCTCAATCTGGCGAATGTGCGCCTCGGCCAACTCAACAACAGAGATTTCGCCCGATCGCAGCAACTCCAGTTGCCGCGTAGCCGACTCGAGCACCACATCGTTCATGGCCGTGCCGCCGCAGGAGACATGCTCTCCTTGTCGTCTTGAGGAGTCGATGGCATCATCTTGTAGTCGAATCGGTACGACCGCACCGGCTCGCCCGAGTCGAAGCGGTCATTCCAATTCAATTGATATTCGAGCGCATCTGCATCGTCGGGGAATCTTTCACTTGCCGGATACGGATAGGCGGTCATTGCATGGAACGGCAGTTGCGCAACGGTAAACGGCGATGCATCCCACCAATCCATATCCTTGACGAATCCGTTGGCGTAGAAGAAATAATCGCGCCTCCAGTGCGGAGCGAGCGCGGGCAATTGTGTCGCATCGAACTCCGCTGCGATCTCCTCGCCGCTGCCAAAGATGACATAGCGGTCGTCGATGCTCTTCAGCAACGCCGTCACATCGCCCATATGCGTGTAGCTGCCGCGCTGGTGCTGGAAGGGTCCCGTCAGACTCACGCGATCATAATCGTAGTCGAGATCGCCGGGGCTCGCGCCTTCAATCTGCGTTGGGTAGCCGCGGAAATGCAGCCGCGCATGGGTCAGAGGAACCTCCGCAGTACGCGCCTCAGCTTCGGCCTTGTTGTCGATGAGAGCCTGATCCCAATAGATCTCGAGATTCGTCACCAACCGGATCTTCCACGAGCCCGCAGGCAGCTTACCCGTGAGATCAACGACAATCGTGCGCTCCAGTCCCGCGGGAAAACCCACATCGTCCGCGATACGCCGCCATGAGCCATCAGGCATCTGCGCCTCGACATAGGGCGAAATCGGCTTAATTCCCGCCTGCCACGCGGCATAGAGCGAGGTCGCGCTGAAGTAATTCACATAGCCGGTCATCAGCAGTCGCAATGGAACCTCAGGCTTCACCTCGCCTAAGTCCAGCGTGAGCACGTGCAGATTCGCAAAGCCGTCGTATGGCAGCGGTGTAAATCCGCTGGCGAAGCTGTGATCGCGCCGGCTCACCTGCTCCAGCACATCGCGACCCTCGCCATCCCACGCACCGACAGGCAGCCGTGCGCCTTGTGTGGCCACCACGCGCCCCGAGGCAAACGGCGGATCGTCGAGGAAACGTTCGTCGGGATTGACCTCGACATCTTCGGGATGATCGACCGAGACCAGCCGCAACTGATCGATGTAGTTGACCTCCTCCATCGGTTCCATAAAGTGAAGGCTCAACTTGCCGTTCACAGGCGCAAGCTGCGCGCCGTCGATCTTGATCCACTCGCCGGGGTTGGGGGTGTTGCGCCGCGTGGGCGTGAACCAATGACCCACGACCGCCGCGCCGATCACATCTGTGACGAGCTTGTACTTGTGCCCGTTCCATGCGAAGAGCACCGGGCAGGAACTGCCTCGCCGATCGGCCTCTTTCATCGCAATCACCGGCTGATGCGGCAGATCGATCTCGTCCTGCAGCACGCCCGTGGGCCAGAGAATGCGCAGCAGATCGATTCCCTCCGCGTCGCCCAGGCCCACGAGAAGCTGCGGCGGACCCTGCGTCTGGTAGCCCGAGGCTCCGGCGATCTCCCACTTCTGCCATTGGCTGTTGGCAAAGATTTCCACCTTCGCGCCCAGCGCCGTCTTGTTGTCCGCAAAACCGGTCAGATCGAGGCGAACGGAGTGATTCTTGTTGCCGCCCAGATTGCGCAGCAGCACCGGTGGCGCATTCAACTGGGTCACAATCAGATCAGCCGCGCCATTGTCGTCTACTGCAATCAGCCCACGCGGCGCAGTCAACTTTACACTGTCCAGTCCCAGGGCATGACTCACATCTTCAAAGGTCCCATCGCCGAGATTGCGCAGCACGCGCACCTGTGGGCCGGCCTTGGTCTCGACAATCGCCGCCAGATCGATCCAACCGTCGTTATCGATATCAACTGCCGTGACGCCCCATCCGCGCAGCGCATCATGCAGCGGAAGGTCCACTCTCTCAAACCGCCGGCCAACATTCTCCGGACCCGCGACATTGCGCCACAGCGTAAGGCCGGGAGCACCGGCGTGGGTAACGGCAATGTCCATCCAGCCGTCCTTGTTGTAGTCGAGTACCGCAATGCCCAAGGTGGGCGGCAGTGGCGCGACAGAGTGCTTTACCGCTTGAGCATATTCCCGAGCCTCTTTCTTTGTTGCCTGATGGAGAGTTCCATGTTCCGCGATCTCCGTGATGTCCTCAGCTGTCAAAGTTGCAGGATCCAAAGCTTGCGTTGGATACTTGCCCTCGCGCGGATTCACAAAGATCTTCGGCGCCATCCCATCTCCTGTGGTCACCAAATCCACTGCGCGATCGTTATTGAAGTCGGTCAGAATAGCCCCATTGCTCTTTCCGCTACCACCCAATCCTGTTGGCTCGGTCCATTCGGTGAAGGTTTTGCTGCCATTGTTCCGCCACAGGACATTCGGTGTGCCTCCATCATTCAAGGGAGCACCGGTCAAGAACAGATCCAGATCCCCATCGTGGTCGTAATCAATAAACGTGATCCCGCTCGGTCGGTTTTTCGGTGTGAGCCCAGCCTCTGCCGTCACATCCTGGAACTTGCCCTTTCCGAGGTTCCTAAAGAGCAGCACCGCATCGTCCAACGCAACAGCCAGATCGTTCAACCCATCGCCATCGTAGTCGCCAACGGCGCAGGCCACGGCGTTGCCCTTGGCTCTAAGCCCTGCCGCCACCGCATCCCACTCTTCATAGTTGCCGTTACCCGTGTTGTGCAGCACGCGAATCGCCTGCGCACCCGACTGCATCAGTACCAGGTCCATTGTTCCGGCGCCGGTCACATCCATCATGCAAGCGCCGCCGGTAGTCGTCCATTGCTCTCTGGGTGCCCCATCCTTGCCGTGTTGTTGTCCTTGCGGCAAGGGTGGGATTGAAGAGACCATCGACTGCGCCACCAGCTTCACCGGAATCATCGCGCGCTTACTTGCTTCCGGCGTCTGAATCGGCGTCACGGTTGAGTAGTGGCCCTGTTCGCCATAAGAGAGCCCAATCGGCGCTCCAATCTTCGTGCTGGTCAGGTGCTGGAATCGCTTGAAGTGCTCCTTGGCCTCGTCCACATGGCCCGAACGCTGCAAGGCGCGCGCCAGCGCAAACTCCGAGGAGGCGTGCAGCGGATCGATCTCCAGCGCTTTGCGCAGAGTCTCAATCGCCTTGTCGGGCTGCTTCAACTCCTGGTAGCAGACGCCCTCAAAATAATAGGAGTCCGCATCCCTCGGATCGATCTTCACCGCCTGCTGAAAGCTGGCCAGAGCCGCTTCGAGCTCGTTTCCCGCGTGTTGAGCAAGTCCGAGGTTGTACCAGGCCTGTGCGCTCCTCGGATCCAGAGCGAGCGCCGTTTGCAGTGCCTTCTTTGCTTCCTCCAGCTTTTGCAGCGCCATCAGCGCGATGCCCTCGTTGACCTCCGCCTGCGCCAGCTTTGGATCCTTCTGAAAGGCCTCGGCAAACGACGCGACGGCACGCTCGGTGAACTGCTGGCTCATCTGCGCAACGCCGCGATTGTTGATCCGAACCGCCTCGGCGTCAAAGTGCGCCTGCGCCCCGCACACTGCCGCGGTTGCCACAAAAAGAACAAGGGCCAGCGGCCCTGCCGTCCTCATGATCCTCTTCCCCAACTCACTCTCCAAGGCGGCTGGAGCCTGGCAGCCCCATGAATCCGCGGAACCCTAACAGTGTATGCGAGCAGCCAAGTGTCTCGCTTCGATGCAAAGTCCGAACTACTGATACGCGCACGCTCAGGACGCACGGCGAATTATACTTCTCCTGTGACTCCATCGCTCCGAGACCTCGATTGGCGCGGCTTTCTCGCTCGTCCGCGACTGCCGTTCCCGCCTCCTCAGGTTCTCGAACTGTTGCGCCGGCAGACGATTCTCATCACCGGAGCGGGCGGTTCCATCGGCTGCGTTCTCGCTCTGCGCCTGGGAACAATCGCTCCACAAAAGCTGATTCTCCTCGAAGCCTCAGAGAGCAACCTCTACGCGCTTCAGCGGGATTGGCTGGCCGCCGGCGCGGCTTGTGCGGCGACATTCATTCTTGGCAGCGTGACCGATGAGGCGCTGCTGGATGAGATCTTTGGTGCACACGCGCCGGACCTCGTCATTCATGCTGCGGCATTCAAGCACGTGCCGCTTATGGAACAGCAGCCGTTTGCGGCCATCGCCAACAACATCTTCGCCACAGAGACCCTGGCCCAGGCCGCAGAGGCACACACAGCGCGTGTGGTGCTGCTCTCTACTGACAAGGCCGTCGCGCCGGCTTCGGTGATGGGCGCGACCAAGCGAGTTGCGGAACAGATTGTCCTCGCCTCCGGCGGCACGGTTCTGCGCCTGGGTAATGTGCTGGCCTCGCGTGACAGCGTGGCCGAGATTTTCGCGCGCCAGATTGCACAAGGCGGCCCGCTCAGGGTCACCGACCCGGTTGCGAGACGCTACTTTCTCACTCTCGACGAAGCGGTCGATTTGCTCCTGACGGCCACAGCGCACATCGAGTCCGGAGCTGTGCTTGTGCCTGTCCTGCCGGAAATGCACTTTATAGCAGATCTGGCGCGGTTCATGGCGCGTGAACTCCGCCCAGAACAAGAGGTTGCGATTGAGTTTACCAGTCCGCGAGCGGGTGACAAAGAAACTGAAGCATTGTGGTCGGCCAGCGACCGCACCACTCCGGCCGGCTTCGACGGAATGCTCGTGGTCAAAACAGCACAGCCTACGGAAGCACAACTAGCAGAACGGTTCGCCATTCTACACGCAGCCATCGATGCCCGTGACCTTCGAGAGGCGCTCACTCGGTTGCGTGCGCTGGTTCCCGATTACACTCCAAGCAACGCCGTGCTCGCCCTCGCAAGCCAGCACAGACCGCAGGTCTGCCTATGAGCGAAGCCGGCAAGAGACGGCGCATCGGCGTAGTCACGACCTCGCGTGCTGACTATAGCCACCTCTACTGGCCGCTGCGCGAACTGGCCGCTCACCCTGACGTTGAATTAGGTGTCTTCGCCCTGGGCGCGCATCTGGCGCCGGAGTTCGGCAACTCGATTCGCGAGATTGAGGCTGAGGGTTTTCCAATCGTCTCGCGCATCGAGTGCCTACTCAGTTCAGACACCGACACCGGCATGGCCAAAACCATTGGAGTAGCCATCCTCGGTCTGGCCGATGCGCTCGCTGCATGGCGTCCAGACCTGCTGCTGCTGATCGCCGACCGCTACGAAATGCTCGCGCCCGCTGCGGTTGCGCTCGCGCTTCGCATTCCTATCGCACATATTGAAGGCGGAGAAATCAGCCAGGGAGCCATCGACGACGCGGTTCGCAACGCTCTCACGAAGCTGGCGCACATTCACTTCACGTCCACTGAAACCGCTCGGCGCCGCGTGATCTCGATGGGTGAGGAGCCGTGGCGCGTGCATCATGCCGGAGCCCCTTCGCTCGACCACTTGCGCCGCTCTGCACTGCTTGACCGCGCCGCGCTTCAAGTCCGCCTCGGCATCGTGCTTACACCGCCAACGCTGCTTGCCGCATGGCATCCGGTCACCATTCTTCGCGACACAAACGCCGAAGCCGACGCTCTTTTTGACTCGCTGGCGACGGCCTCCGGCCAACTCATCTTCGTCTATCCCAACGCCGACGCCGGCAGCCACACTCTCATCGAACGCACCAAGGCGCTTGCAGCCGTGACGCCGCACACGCACATCTTCGTCAACCTTGATCCCATCACCTACTGGAGCCTGCTGGGCAATGTGGACGCGATGGTTGGCAACTCGTCCAGCGGCATCATGGAAGCTGCCTCTTTAGCGCTGCCCACGGTCAACGTCGGCATGCGCCAGCAGGGCCGCGAGCGCGCTCGCAATGTAATCGACTCGCCGGCGGAAACGGCAAATATAGGAGCTGCTATCGCCAAAGCTCTCAGTCCGGAGTTTCGCTGCTCTCTTCGCGGCATGGTCAACCCATACGGAGACGGAACCGCGGCTCAAACCATCGCGCGGGTGCTCACCACAGTCAAGCTGGAAGGGTTGCTCATCAAGCAGCCTGCGCCGCTAGGCGACGAGGCCGGCCAGGAGCTGCCATGAACTTCCAGATTCCTCTCTCCGCACCGGACATCACCGAAGCCGAGATCGACGCCGTCTCCGCAGTTTTGCGCACGCCGCATCTCAGCCTCGGTCCCGAACTTGCAGCCTTTGAAGCTGCGCTCGCCGCCTATCATTCCGTCTCCGTCGCACTCGCCGTCAGCTCTGGAACCGCCGGATTGCACCTGGCTCTGCTCGCCCTGGAGACAGGCGAAGGCGAAGAGGTAATCCTGCCCTCTTTTGCCTTCGTTGCCGTCGCCAACGCGGTCCTCCAAATCCGCGCCAGGCCCGTCTTCGCGGAGATCGATGCAATCGATCTCAACCTCGATCCGGCAGCCGTCGAGCGAGCCATCACGCCGCGAACGAGAGCGATTATTGTCGTTCACACATTTGGCGTGCCAGCTAAGATGGACTCGCTCGCTAACATCGCCCGCAGCCACAACCTCGCGATAATCGAAGACGCCTGCGAGGCCATCGGAGCAGAGTTCCAGGGCCGCCGTGTGGGCGGCTTCGGCGACCTGGCTGTCCTCGGCTTCTATCCCAACAAACAGATGACTACTGGCGAAGGCGGCGCAGTGTTGGCCCGCGATCCGGAGCACGCTGCCCGCCTCAGCGGCTTGCGCAATCAAGGGCGCCAGCCCAGCGGCGAATGGCTCGACCTTGTCGAATCAGGCTACAACTACCGCCTCTCCGATCTGGCCTGCGCGCTGGGCCGCGTCCAGTTGGGCCGCATCGGCGAAATGCTCGCGCTGCGCAAGGCCGCCGCCGAGCGTTATGACGTACTGCTCAGAGGTATCACTGGACTCGAACTTCCGCCGCTCACTCTTCCCGGCAGAACCGTCAGTTGGTTTGTCTACGTCGTCCGGCTGCCGGAAAATGCGAACCGCGACCGCGTGCAGGCCACCCTCGCCAGACGCGGCATCGCGACCGGACGCTACTTTGGTCCGATCCACATGCAGCCCGCTTGGCGCGGGCATTCCTTTGCGAGCGCGGTCACGTTGCCAGTCACGGAATCGATCGCCCGTCGTACGCTGGCTCTGCCCTTCTTCAATCGAATCACCCTGAGCCAGCAGCAAGAAGTCGCCGGCGCACTTCGCGAGGCGATCGACTCCGAGCTGCGAGACTCCCGCGATTGAAGCCGCAGCTAGCCTTCTCACACCAGGCTTCCAACAGCGCGCTTGCGCCTTTCTCCGCAGCGTATCATCTAAGACAAACGGGAGAAGGATATGACGGATTTCATACTGCGCATCGATGGAATGCACTGCGGCTCCTGCGTTCGCCGCGTCGCCCAGGCGCTGGCCTCGATAGAAGGAACAACGGCAAAGGATGTTCAGATTGGAAGAGCGCAACTTACTTCGGAGCTCAACCCCGCGCCCATCGACCTCGCTATCGCCGCTCTGGCCAAGGCCGGCTACGCGGCGCATTTGGAGCCGTAGTCTAGCACATGGCCGCGACAGCAACGGAATCGATCACACTGCCCATCCTGGGCATGACCTGCGCTTCCTGTCAGCATCACGTGGAGGAGGCTCTGCGCTCGACGGCGGGAGTCGAATCCGCGCGTGTCGATCTCATGGCCAATCGCGCCAGCGTGGTCTTCAATCCGTCGATTGCTGAGCCCGACGCGCTGGTCGAGGCCGTTCGCTCGGCAGGATACGACGCGGTGCTTCCCCGCCTCGACGCATCTTCAACCGAATCCCGCTCCGATGAGCTTGCCGCCGGAGCCGACCGGAAAGCCGCCACCACAATCGTCGCCGGCGTAGCTGCCATGCTGTTTGCAATGCCGCTGGGCGCTGAAATGGGTTCGGTGGACCATGCGCTGATGCGCGCCTTACCTTGGCTCTATGCCCTGCCGCCGGATCTGCTGCGCAGGTCGCTGTTAATCCTCACGGCATCTCTCCTGGCCTGGGCCGGTCGCGGCATCTACTCGAACGCCGTGAGCGCAGCACGCCACGGCACAACCAACATGAATACGCTGGTGAGCCTTGGAACGGGTGTGGCCTTTGCCTACTCGGCGTACGCCACCATCTGGCCCGCGTCCGGCCGCCAGATTTACTTTGACGCGGTCCTGCTCATCGTAGGATTTCTGCTTCTGGGCAAGAGCCTTGAGGGCCGAGCCAAGCGTCGCGCTCTGGCCGCGCTCGATTCGCTCTCCCGGCTGCGGCCCGCGACGGCACGCCGCATTCGCGACGGCGTGCAAAACATCGTCCCGCTCGACGAGGTCGAGTTGGGCGACAGCGTTGCCGTGCTGCCCGGCGAACGCTTTCCAGTCGACGCAACAATTCTGGAAGGCCGCACCACCGTCGATGAATCGATGCTCACCGGCGAGTCCACTCCGCTCGACCGCGAGCCGGGCGGTTGCGTCCTTGCGGGCTCTCTCAACTACGAAGGCGCGGTCACCTGCCGGGCTGAATCACTGGGCGAGGCCACGGTGCTGGCTCAAATCACGCGCATGGTCGAGCAGGCGCAGGGGTCGCGCGCGCCCATGGAGCGGCTCGCAGACCAAGCCAGCAAAATCTTCGTGCCCGTGGTCCTGGCACTGGCAGCGCTCACGTTTGTGGTCTGGCTCATCGCCACGCACTCGCTTCAGATGGCTCTGGCGTCGACCGTCGCCGTGCTGGTGATCGCCTGCCCGTGTGCCATGGGGTTGGCTGTGCCCGCTGCGCTCACCGTTGCCGTAGGGCGTGGCGCACAACTTGGCGTGCTCTTCAAAGGTGGCGAGGCTCTGGAACGCCTTTCACATCTTGATGTGGTTGTCCTTGATAAGACCGGGACGCTCACTGTCGGCCGCCCGGTGATGGAGGCCGTTCACTCGCTGGGAGGCTTCTCTGACGACGAACTGCTCCGTCTTGCCGCCGCCGCCGAAGAAAAATCCAATCATCCGCTGGCCCACGCCGTTATCGATGCAGCGCGGGCGCGCAACCTGGTTTGGCAAGCTGCGGAAGAAGCACAGGTTCTGCCAGGCCGAGGTCTCACCGCCGAAGTCGAAGGCAAGAGCTGCATGCTCGGTAACGAAGCCCTCTTCAAGGAGTTCTTTCTCCCTTTGCCAACGGGAGTCGCCGCGCCTGAGGCGGGTGTAACGCGGCTGTGGATGGCTCTCGACAGAAAGGCAGTTGGCTACTTCGACGCTCGCGACGCTTTACGGCCCGATGCAGCCCGAGCCGTGGCCGCGCTGCGGCACGCGGGTTTGCGTGTGCTGATGCTGACGGGCGACTCGGCAGCGGCGGCAGCGCCCATCGCACAACAAGCGGGAATCACGGAGATTGAAGCAAGCCTCGATCCGGCCGGCAAGCTGGCTCGCATTCGCTCGCTCCAACAGAACGGCCTGCGCGTGGCCATGGTGGGCGACGGTATCAACGACGCAGCCGCGCTGGCCCAGGCCGACGCGGGCATCGCCATGGGCACCGGCGCCGATTTAGCTCAGGAGGCCGGCGACGTACTGCTCCTGCGCGCGCTGCCATCCGCCATTCCAGCAGCGCTAGGTCTTTCCCGCTCGACGCTGCGCGTGATGCGCCAGAACCTGATTTGGGCTGCCGGCTACAATCTGCTGGGCATTCCATTGGCGGCGGGCGCACTCTACCCGAGTTTTCACATTCTGCTCAGCCCCTGGCTTGCCGCCGCCGCCATGGCTCTCAGTTCCGTAAGCGTGCTGGCCAACAGTCTGCGCCTGCGAAGCTGGAAGGCTTCCTGAGCAGCGAGTGAGGTCCCACATCTGGCCGAATGAGAATGAGTCTGATGAGGGGAACCCGGCCGCGTCGAGCGTTCAGCCGCTATAAACTAACCTCAGAGACTGTTTGTGCGCACCCTGACCCGCTACATCCTCGGCGAAATCCTCTCCCACGGCCTCATTGGCTGCGTGATCTTCACCTTCGTTCTCTTCATGAAGGAGTTACCGCGCATCCTGGAGATGGTGGTGCATAACAGCTCGACCTTCACCAGCGCGGTTGAGGTCATTCTGTTCTTGCTGCCCAACATTTTCATGTTCACCATTCCCATGTCGGTGCTGGTGGGCGTGCTGCTGGGATATAGCCGCCTGGCCGCAGACAGTGAAATCATCGCCATGCGCGCCTCCGGCATGGGCATCGGCTACTTTGTTCGCGTAGCCAGTATCGTGGCTGGCGGCGCCACATTGCTGGGATTGGTCAATTCGCTGGTTATCGCCCCGCGCGCCAATCAGGCCATTCTGGCGATGGATAAAGCCTTCGCCATGCAGGCCTCTTATGAGATCGAACCGCGCGTCTTCGACGAAGACTTTCACAACTTCGTTCTCTACGTGCAAAATCCGCGTTCGGGAGCCGGCGCAGCCCACTGGGATCAGGTCTTCATGGCCGACACCAGCGATCCAACTACGCCGCTCGTCACAACCGCAGCCTCAGCAATCGTGGCGAACGAGAGCAGCCGAGACTCCAGCTCGGTCTTGCTCGTGCGACTGCGCGACGGCTCGCGCCACGAGACAGTGGCCAACCAGCCGCAACAGTACAACATCTCCACCTTTAACTTCATGGATCTACCGTTGGCTTCGAGCCAGCAGAGCGAAGCTCATCTCGGCCGCCTCGACACAAACATCTTTGCCATGCCCATGAGCGATCTGCGGCAACGAAGCCATGGACCCGACGGCAAGCGGTTCTTGATCGAGATCCACAAGCGCTACGCCTATCCAGCCGCATGTCTCGTGCTGATGCTTGTCGGCGTTCCACTAGGCGTCACCTCGCGGCGCGGCGGCAAGAGCTTCGCCTGGGTTTTCACCATTATCCTGGTTTTCATTTACTACCTGCTCTCCTCCACCGGCATCGCCCTGGGCAAGCAAAACTGGCTTTCGGCTTTCTTTGCCGTGTGGTCGGCCAACTTGCTCTTCGTCGCGGGGGGGCTCTTCCTGCTGTGGCAGATGGCCTCCGGTGGCCGCGTTCTGAGCGCGGTAACCAATTGGACCTCACGCTTCCGGAAATCCGACATCGAACCGGCCAAAGCGACGGGCCGCCTGCTGCGAACTCTGCTAAGCAAGTTACAATCGCGCCCCCAACGCAGAAAGGCCCGCAATGTCTTTCCCCGCATCCTCGACGAGTATGTGGTGCGCGAGTTTCTCGGCATCTTCCTGCTGGTGCTCTCCGGTTTTGTCATGCTGATGCTGGTCTTCACCTTCTTCGAGCTGATCGGCGACATTCTGCGCAATCACATTGCGCTCTCCTTGATCGGCATATATCTGGTCAACTTGACGCCCAGCATGCTCTACCAGATCACTCCGCTGGCTGTGCTGATCGCCGTGCTGGTCACCTTCGGCGTGCTCAACCGCAACTCCGAGATTGTGGCCATGAAGGCCACCGGCATCAGTATCTACCGGCTGGTGATACCGATTGTCTCCATCGCTGCCATGCTGGCGATCGGCCTCTTCCTCTTCGACCAATACTATCTGCCGCAGGCTAATCGCAGGCAGGAGGCCCTGCACAACACCATCAAGGGCCGTCCGCCGCAAACCGTTCTCCACCCCGAACAGAACTGGATCTTTGGCCAGTCGCGCCACGGCGAGCCCGACCACATCTTCTACTACCAGTTCTTCGATCCCGATCACAACGAGTTTGCCAATCTCTCACTCTTCGAATTCGATCCCTCCACCTTCGCGCTCTCTCGCCGCATCTTCGCCGCCCGCGCGGTCTGGGATGCGGATACGAGCACATGGGTCTTCCTCAACGGATGGCAGCGCGACATATCCGGCGCTAACGTCGCCGAGTATCGCCCATTCCTCAAAACTTCGTTTGTCGAGATCCACGAAGACCCAGGCTACTTCAAGAAAGAGAACCGCCAGGCACAGGAGATGAACTTCGGCCAACTCGATGACTATATCGGCGCCCTGAGCCAGAGCGGCTTCGATACGGTGCGGCTGCGCGTCGAACTGTGGCACAAACTCGCTTATCCGCTGATGGCTGTCGTCATGGCTGTGCTGGCCATTCCCTTTGCGCTGTCGATGGGGCGCCGCGGTTCGCTCACCGGCATCGCCGTGGCCATCGCTGTCACACTTGTCTACATCGTCTTCAACGACCTATTCGAGGGGCTGGGCAACGTAAACTACCTGCCTGCCGTCCTGGCCGCCTGGGCCTCGGATCTTCTATTCGGGCTCGTGGGCGGCTATCTGCTACTGAAGACACCGACGTAAGGCCGATTCATGGTAATCTGGGCCATCGGTAGTGACGATGAAGAAGGACTTCCCCTCGCTCTTCCTCATGCTTATCCTGGCGATCCCCAAGTTTTGGGCGCAGGCAGGGCCTCCATTCCAGACCGACGACCCAACCCCGGTCGACCTGGGGCATTACGAGTTCTACGTCTTTGGCACCGTGGATGGCACACCAGCGGAACTTGACCCCACGGGACCGGCCTTCGAATTCAACTGGGGCGCCCTTCCCAACATTCAGCTTCATGCGATTCTTCCCTTCGGTGCAGTAATCCCATCAAACAATCCTGTCTATGCCCCGGCCGGAGCGGGCCCCAGCGCTTTCGGACTTAGCGACATAGAACTCGGCGTGAAATACGGCTTTATCAAGCAGACAAAACGCCGCCCGCAGATCGGCTCTTTCACGATGTTCGAACTGCCAACAGGCGATTCAAACAAAGGCCTCGGCGTGGGCAAAGCATGGTACAAGCTGCCCATCTGGGCCGAAAAGGAGTTCGGGCCCTGGAGCCTGTGCGGCGGCATGGGTTACACGGTCGTCCCGCAGACCGGTTACGACAACTATCTGTACGGCGGATTTCTCGTAAAGCGCGAAATCGACAAGAAGCTTGAGATGTCGGCCGAGCTCTTTTCGCATGCGCGCGAGGGAATCGCCGCGGCGCAGACGCAAGCCTCCACAATGATCGATGCGGGGGGATATTACCACTTCAAGTCTCCCGGCCTGCAACTGCTCTTTGCCTACGGCCACTCAATCGCCGGACAGACTGAGAACTACGGCTATCTTGGCCTCTACAAGACCTGGGGTAAAGACAAAGGCGCGGGCGCAAAGAGCGCCGGCGATGCCATGCTCTCCGCGCAGCCGCGTTAGTACTATTCTGAAAGGCCATATTCTCGAACAACGAGCCGCTGATCATTCCATCTCAATGGCCGACTCCTCGTCAGCCGCATACAATAGAGCCATGATCCGCAGTCTAGGCGCGCTGTTTCGGTATGCGCGCCACACAGCCAGCCCCTTTTTCCGCCGCGTCGCCCATGCGTACGCCTGGCGTTCCGGATACGCGAGGTCTTCCTTGCGTCTCCGGTGGGCGCGACTAAGTCTGCGATTGCCGTTGCCCTTCGGCACGCGCGGGCATCCTTTGCCCGGCCCGTTGATTGTCTCCCTCACCTCCTATCCGTTGCGATACCCAACCCTGGCATTGACTTTACGCAGCCTGTTGAGGCAAACGATTAAAGCCGATCGAACGATCCTATGGGTTGCTCATGCCGATTTCGAGCTTCTGCCTTGCGATGTGCTCGATCTTCAATCTCGAGGGCTCGAAATCAGATGCACCCAAGACATGAGGTCCTACACCAAGATACTTGCAACTTTGGACGCCTTCCCGGAGGCGTTTATCTGCACGGCCGACGACGATATGTATTACTGGCCAACCTGGCTGGAGGAACTTGTCGACGGAATCGACGAAAGTTGTGTCACCGTCTCCTGCCATCGTGCTCTTGAGATGGTCTTCAATAACGAGGGAAAGCTCGAGTCCTACCTTAATTGGGTCTTCGATGCCGCAAAGCTGAGAAGGTCGGACCGCTACTTTCCCCTCGGTGTGGGCGGCATCTTGTATCCTCCGGGAATCCTCAAACACAGCGAGGCCGACAGGGAGGCGGCCTTTGCCCTGTCTCCGTTCGATGATGATGTCTGGCTCTTCTGGATGGGGCGGCGTAACGGCGCGCGTTACAGGATCGCCGGGCGCCCTCGGACCCCTGTCTATTGGCCTGGTTCTCAGGAGCGGGGACTTTGGCAGGAGAATCAGAAAGGCCGCGTTGATCTTCAAATCGGAAAGATGATCGAGCGGTTTGGCCTCCCGGATTGTTCCGTCTGAATTGTTCGCCGTTGCCACTCGTCGCAGCGATGAGCAAAGCCCCTGGCGTACCTGGATTCCTCCAATGGCTTGCCCGATACAATAGAACCATGCTTCGCGATCTGGCCCCAATTTATGGGTACATGAGCCGCTACCGCTGGGGATACCTGTGGGGCACGCTCTCCTGCGTTTGCACCAATGCCATCTGGGTGCTTTTTCCCCAGGTTATTCAGAAAGCCATCGACGAGATGGGCCATGGCGCCAGCCGCCAGAGAATCCTCCTCTACGCCGGACTGCTGGTCGGCATCGCTATGATCAAGGGAGTCTTTCTTTACGCCCAGCGCTGGATTCTCATTGGCATCTCGCGGGAGATCGAATTCGATTTGCGCAACGACCTCTTCCGCACCTTGGAACAGCAAGACTCAGGTTTCTATCAGCGTTATCGCACGGGCGACATCATGGCGCGGCTGACGAATGATTTAAATGCCGTCCGCATGTTGCTCGGCCCAGCCCTGATGTACAGCGCCAACACCATCTTCTTCACTGTCGGCGCATTGTTCTTCCTCTTGCGCATCAGCCCATGGCTCACGCTCGTGGCCTGGGCCCCGATGCCTCTTGCCAGCATTCTGGTGCAGTACTTCGGCAGCAGAATCCACGACCGTTTCGAGCGCATCCAGGCCAGCTTCTCCGAGATCAGCTCACAGGCCCAGGAGAACTACTCCGGCGCCCGCCTTGTTCGCGCTTTTGCCCGCGAGGAGTCGCAGATCGGCCTCTTCGAACGGCTCAACCGCCAGTACATCGCCCGCTCCCTCAAGCTGGTTCAGCTCATGGGAATGCTGTGGCCTACGCTCGAATTCATCCTGGGCGTCTCGATGATCATCACACTGCTGGCCGGGGGCCACCTGGTCATTTCCCATCGCATCAGCGTCGGCCAGTTTGTAGCCTTCAATACCTACATGGTGATGCTCATCTGGCCGATCATCGCAGTGGGCTGGGTGGTCAACCTCTTCGAACGAGGCACCGCTTCGGTCAAACGAATTGACGAGCTGCTGCAAGCCAAGCCGGCCATCGACGACAGCGCCGTCGATCTCACAATAGCAGCCGACGCCGTGCTTCGCGGCGAAATTGAATTCCGCGATTTGAACTTCAGCTATAACGGTACGCAGGTCCTGCGCGGAATCTCTCTGAAGATTCCAGCCGGTTCAAGTCTGGCTATAGTCGGGCCAACCGGCTCGGGCAAGACCACGCTCGTCAACCTGATCGCGAGGTTGTACGAGGCTCCCGAGGGCTTGCTCCGGATCGACGGTCGCCCGGTGCGCGATTATCCCCTCGCCGTGTTGCGGCGCAACATCGGCATGGTTCCCCAGGAGACTTTCCTCTTCAGCTCGACAATCCGCGAGAATCTCACCTTCGGCGCGCCCGATGCCACTACGGAAGAGATGCTGGAGGCCTCCGAAGCCGCCCACATTCGCCGGGAGTTTGAGGAGTTCCCGCAGGGATTCGAGACCATCGTCGGCGAGCGGGGTGTCACGCTCTCTGGCGGCCAGAAACAGCGCTCGGCCATCGCCCGCGCATTGCTGCGCCGACCCTCCATCCTCATCCTTGACGACGCGCTGGCCAGCGTCGACACCTACACAGAAGAACGCATTTTAGGTGGGCTTCGCAGCTACACAAACGCTTCGACCACCATTCTCATCTCCCATCGCGTCTCAACCGTGCGCGGCGCCGACCAGATCGCCGTCCTCAATCATGGCAAGATCGTCGAACTAGGCCGTCACGAAGAGTTGCTTGCTCTCGACGGCTACTACGCCGGCCTCTACCGAAAGCAGCAACTGGAAGAGGAGTTGACCGTCACCGGATGATTAAGAGCAGGGAACAGGGAATAGGGAACAGGGGCCAGGAAATGCTGAGCACGCTTTTGAAACCGATCCACGCGAGTCTTTTCGCCCTAAAGATACGAAACGGAAATGCCCGATCAAGCAGTAATGGTCTGTTCCCTATTCCCTGTGCTCTGTTCTTCACGCATTCCATCTCGAACTACGAGTCGCATCCTCGCCAAAATCGGCGCCATCGAAGCCCAGCCTGCCTCCAGTTGTCAGCGCAGCCACCTGGGCCGGCGCAGGATTGACATCGGGATCTCTTGCCACCTGACGCCAGGCGTCCCGCACTGTCTTGACGCAGCCGATCGCATGCTCAAATTTTTGTCGCGAGGCCGACTGCGAGGCTTGCAGGATCTGCGCGAAGATGGACGCATAAAACTCGCTCAGAACCTGGGCGGGCCGCCCGCCCACATCCATGCGCAATCGCGCCTGCAGATGGATGATGATGTCCAGCGCCCGCTTGACCGAGTTCCGGCGTGCGGTCTCATCGCCTCGCTCCGCGGCGGTCAAGGCCGCGTAGAGAAAGCGGATCATCCCGTCATAGAGCGCCACAACCAGATCGACCGCAGAAGCGCTGTCCAGTACATGTTCCTGATAACCTTCCATGAAGATCGAACTCCTTATCCGTTCGTGTTCTGGTTGTATCCGGTGATGGCCGAGTAGAGCTCGTTGATCCCTTCCAACTGCGTGGGCAGCTCCTGCATGATCTCATTCGCGCTGTTCAGCTCAGCCGTCAGGCTGACCCGCTGCGCCGAGATCGCGCTCTCTTCCTTGGAGATGTTTGCGTTCAGTGTGGACTCGATGCCGCTGTTGGAGCTTGACGAGAGCGCCAGAATGCCGGTCGGCGAGCCGGTCCCGGAGTTGGTGAGCGCGGTATTGAAGCTCTGGCCCCAACTGTCGGAGTTCTGGAAGAAGCCCACTACACCGCTGTAATCCGTGTTCAACACCGAATCCAGGCTCGCGGCATCGAAGGTGAGCGAGCCGTCGTTGTTGACGCTGATGCCAAGCGTGGTCAAGCTGTTGATGTCCGTCGAAGTGGTGTAGCCGAGAGTCGCGTTGTTGGTGTTGGTGGTATCCAGAATAGTCGACGTTATGGTCAGATCGCCGTCGCTGCCAGGTGTTGATGAAGAGAGTGAAAGCCCGTAGGAACCATCCGCATTTTGAACCACCGAGGCCGTCACTCCCAATGGAATCTCGCCGATCATCCCGGCAAGGCCGCTGAGGGTATTGTTGGGAGAAGATGGAACGCTGATCGTCATCGTCGAGCCGGTGCCCACCTGAATGGAGATCGATCCGGAGAGCGCATCGTTTTCGCCGGCGACCTCGCTCGAACCCCCGCTGGCGTTCGCCGAGCCGGTTGCCGGCGTCGTCGTGAAGCTCAGCGGCGTATCGCTGGTAGCCACAATGCCCGAGGTTACTGTCAACGCTCCCCCGGACGAGCCTGCGGTTTGCGACGCCAGCGTCAGAGTCGATTGGTTGTTCGCGGTCACAACGTTGGCCGTAACCCCAAAGCCGGCGGCAAAGACCCTGGGAGTGACCGTCAATCTCCCGGCGCTCCCAGCGGTCCCCGAGGTTAATTCCAAAGTCGCGACGCCATCCGAGGCTGTCGTCACGTTGGCCGAGACTCCAATGCCTGCCGCAGTGATGGCGCCGGCCAGCCCGGAGAGCGTATTGATTCCGCTCCCGGTATAGAACGTGTTGGCCGCTGGCGAGGTCGGTTTGGCGCCGATCATGATCGTTTCCGCCGTGCCGCTGCCCACCTGAAGAGTGATCGAACCGGCCAGCTGATCGCCGGCGCTGGCAATCGGCGTCAACGTGGCCGTGGACGCTGCCGTGTCGCTGCCTGGCACGACCGTAGAACTCAGCATGGTGCCGGCGCCGGCGGCGTTGATGGCGGCCGCCAGCCCGGAGAGCGTGTTCCAGCCGCTCCCCGACCCGGTGTAGATGGTGTTGGCCGTATTGGTTCCTGCGCCGACAACTACCTCGACCGGCGTGCCGTCTCCCATCGTAATGCTCATCGAGCCGCTGAGTGTCGTGTTGGTATTGGTGGCGATCGCCGTCATGGTGCCATTCGGGCTCTGGAGATTCAGGCCGTTCATCAA
This sequence comes from uncultured Occallatibacter sp., assembly GCA_964525655.1. Lineage (GTDB taxonomy): Bacteria > Acidobacteriota > Terriglobia > Terriglobales > Acidobacteriaceae > Telmatobacter. Next base: position 29,917 of record CAZGHZ010000004.1, on the reverse strand, counting down.
CTGCTGCTGCAGCAGAGAAAGTGTGGGCGAGCCGAACAGGGGCTCGGGTGTGCCCGAGCTGTCGTTGCCTTCCTGGGCGTTGATGGCGCTGATCAGCGAGTTGTAGTCGCTTACCATCTGGCTGACCGTGCTCTCGACTCCGGAGTTGTTGTTCGCGATCACAACCTGCACCTGTTGCAGGCTCTTGTCGGACTCCTCCGCGCTTGGCGCCAGCAACTGGAATGTTACTCCTGGAATCAGGTTGGCCACCGTGTTCGAGGTGCTGGTCAAGGCCACGCCGTCCACGGTCAGATTGGCATCCGCTCCGGGCACCGGGTTGGAGTAGCTCAGCGAAGTCGTGCCGGTGATCTCATTGATGCTTGAAACCACATTCAGCGTCCCGCTGGAGCCTGCCGTGCTGGAAGTCAGCGAGAGGCTTTGCGCTCCGCTCGAACTGGCCACAACCGAAGCTGTCACGCCGAGAACGGAGGAATTCAGTTTGATGGTGTTTTCCAGGCCAGTGAGCGTGTTGTTGCCGCTGCCGGTGTAGATGGTATGGTTCGCCTGCCCGCTGGCCGGAACTCCACCGATTACGATGGTATACGCCTGCCCGCTGCCCTCCTGAATTGATATGGAGCCGGAGAGTGTATCGCTCGCATCGGCCAGCGCGGCCAGAGAGCCGGTCGAGGCCGTTGTGCCGCTGCCCGCTGTTCCGCTGTATGCGAGCGCCGTGCTGTTGGTCGCGGCAATCGAGATCGCGGGGACGGAGATGTCTCCGGCAGCCCCCGAGGTCGACGAGACCAGGCTCAATCTCGAACCCGAGGAGTCTGTCAGCACGCTGGCGTTGATGCCCAAACCGGCGGAGTTGATGGTTGCGGCCAGCCCTGTCAGTGTATTGTTCGAAGAGTTCAGAGTAATCTTCAACTGCGTCCCGCTTGGCCCCTGCAAAGTGATCGAGCCGCTTAGCAGATCGTTGGCGTTGGCGATCTCGGTCAGGTATCCGCTCGATGTCTGTGCCAGATTGGTCACCGTTACCGTGTGGGTCCCGGCGATCGCCGTCTGGTCGGCCGCCGTCAGTGTCAGCACATTTTCGTCGGAGCTGGAGCCCCCCTTCAACGCCAGCACACCCTGAAAATCGGTCAGCGAACTCAGGTCGTTGGAGAGACTTGAAAACAGCGTCCCCAGGCTGGAGATCGCCGTGTCCTGGCTCTGCAAGGCCGTCAATTGACTCTTCCACGGTGTCTCCACACTCTGGAGATTGCCCACGATCTCGGCCACCGTCGAGCTCACATTGAAACCGGCCCCGCTGGTCGGCGACCCGAAACTCAGTCCCACTGTGCCCATCGCACCCTCGATCTATCACTTCAGCAACCGGAAAACCATCGGAGTCCAGGCCAGATTGGAAAGAACTCATGACTCTCGCCTCCTAACCTTGCAGCCTTCAATCCGCCTGTTTCCTTCCGGTATGGCCGCTCATCGGCCTCGAAGCCGCACTGCATGAGCGAAACAGTCTTGAAATCCGCCAGCAATTCCGCCGTCTCCTTCTAAACGCAAGCAAGGGCGCCCTTGCGGACGCCCTTCCCCGATTGCGGCATCGTGCCGGATTGCTTCACCCCGACGGCCAGCCTCGGCCGCCCGAAAGCCCGGTTCATTCTGCCCCGACAACAATCCTCAGCCGCCGCGGAGCCGCTAATTCCTCTTCCCCCCGTGGCAAAAATCCGCCACGGGGGACGTCTGTTCACACCACCCCGGCGACAACGACCCGTCGCTGGGGACCTCGGATTATTGCAGCAGCTTCGTCACCTCCTGCTGGACGCTGTTGGCCTGCGCCAGGGCCGCGATACCGGTCTGGCTCAGGATCTCGTACTTCGACATGTTGGAGGTTGCCGACGCATAGTCGGTAGCCTGCACTGCGTTTTGCGCGGCTTGCACGTTCTCCTGCTGCGTGCTGAGCACCTGGCTGACTGCGTTCAGAGTGTTGATCTGCGCGCCGATGTAGCCGTCCTGCGCGGCCACCGCGGTGATCGCGGAGTTGAGGCTGGTCAGCGAACCCTCGGCATCCGTCTGGTTGGTCAGATCCGTTGCGTTCAGGCTCACTCCGGCACCGTCCGAGTAGCTGATGGTGGCGACGCCGCTTCCGCTCGAGTTGGAGCCGAAGTTTGTGAACTGCGTATTGGTAGCGACCGTCATCGGATTTGTCTGGTTGTCGGATGAATCGTAGAGCGCGGTGCCCTGCGAACTGGAGTTGCTGAGCCCGATGTTGTAGGCATTTCCCTGCCCGTGGCCGGGGCAGCCACTCTCTCTGTGACGGTGTCGGTGAGGTTCGAGGCGCCGCCCACGGTGATAGTGGTTTGAGTGTTGGTTGCCTGCAGATCCAGGATGCCGTTGCTGATGGAGGCGCTGATGCCCAGCGTGGCGCTGTCGGCGTTGATTGCCTGCTGCAACGAAGACAGGGTTGTTGTGGTTCCGGTGTAGTGGACGCCACCGGTGCTTCCAGTGCCCATGACAAAGGTCTGGTTTCCGCTGCCTCCGTTGGAGAGAACGAGAGTACCGGCCAGTTGATCGGTGGCGCCGACGGCTCCTGTTGTGATTCCAACCGTGGCTGCAGCCGTGGTGGCGCCTGAGGGCCCAGTGCCGGCAACAGTGCCTTGGCTGATAGCGCCGTACTGATCTTGCAGCGTGCTGGTGCCCAGGGTGATAGCGCTGGTGGAGTCGCCGGAGGTGAGCGTGAGACCGCCCGGTCCGACCGAGGCGGTCAGGTCGCCGTTATGGGATGTGCCGGTGTTGTTGATGAGATCGGCAAGGCCCTGGAGCGATGAGGTGCTGTTGCCCTCCGTATCGGTGAGGATCGGGGAGGCGACGGTGCCCTCAGTGTAGAAGTGCGTGGTATCGCTCGTGCCTTGCCCAACGACGAAGGTCATGGCGCCGCCATTGTAAGCGCCGCCACCGTTCGCCGTGTTGGTGACAACGATCGAGCCGGAGACCGGATCGCTCCCGGAGTTTGATCCGCCGTTGGTGTAGACCGCATGGGCAGCCGTATTGGTGATGGTGCTTCCGTCGGTGCCGTTTGCGCCGGTCTCGCCGAGTGAAACGGTCAGCCCGGTGGTGGTGGCGCTGAGGGTGTTGGTTCCCGGCGTGTTGGACTGCACGAAGATGCCGCCGGTGGCCAAATCCTGCGATGCGGTGAGGTTCAAGCTGCCCTCGCCGTTGGCCAACCCGGAGGTGGCGCCGGCCGAATTGACGGCCGTGATCAGCGCATTGACGCTGGTACTGTTGATGTGGATGGTGCTGCCGCTGGCGGAGTAGGTGTTGGCGCTGCTGGAGTTCATCACGAAGGTATCGGTGACACCGGCATTGCTGACAATGAGGTTGCCGGCGAGTGTTCCGAGCGATTGACCCAGTGTCAAGCTGGTGGCCGATGCCGGCAGCTTGCCGCCATCGGTCAACGCGATGACGCCGGACTGATTCTGGCTGAGGCTGCCGGAGGCCGGTGTGGTGAAGCTCAGCGTGGAGGAGTCCGTCAAGGCAGACGAGTTGACAGCGATGCTGGTTCCGGTGGCGCTCGGTGTAAAGGTCAGCCCAGTGCCGTCCGAATTCATTGCGGCGGTAACGCCCATATTCGCGCTACCTCCGTTACCGTGGTGCCAACGCCGAGCGAGTTGCCGGAGCTGGCAGATGGGGTCGCATTGACCAGCAGCGCGCCGCCGGTGTTGGAGGTATCTGCCAGCGAGAGCGTCTTTGAACCATCGTTGGCGGTAATGACAGTAGCCGTGACGAGAGCGTTCTGGGCGACTTGCTGGTTGGGATGATTGATGGCGGCTGCCAGCTCGTCGAGAGTGCTGGTGCTGGAATTGATGGTGACAGAGGCCGCGCTGACGCCGCCGACGGCCACGCTGATGACTTGGCCCTGGGTGAGATCCGATCCTTTGATTCCGCTTGGAGACAGGGTGCCGCTGGTGATGGCGGCACTGGGATCGACGCCGACTGAGACCAGGCCGCCGGAGATCTGGATTCCGGTCTGCGTGCCGCCGCCGGCGACGCCCGCGGACGCCTGGGTGCTGAAGCTGGCAGTGAGTCCCAGGCCGGAGTTGTTGATCGCGCTGATCAGCCCATTGGCGGTATTAGCGATGCCTGTCGTGCCGCCCACGGAGATGGTTGTGCTTGCCACATTCTCCGTACCGTTGGCGCCCTTGACGAGATAGTTGACGTTGATGGTCGTCGAGCCGCTCTGATTCAATGAATCGGTGGCCTGCGCATTGGTCACGACGCCGGTGGACGCATTGGTGCTGGAGAGATTGAGGAAGACGTTGTTCGCGCCGTTGCTGTAGGCCATCACGCCGGCGGTGTCGCCGACGTTGGACGAAGAGAGCGAACGGATATTCAGAGCATCGATCGATGAGCCGGTCGTCGATGCGTCGCCGGTGTAGATGGATTTGGTGCCGGAGCCGAAGACCTGTTCATCGTTGTACGTGGTCGTCGAACCGATGTTTGAGATCTCCGACAGAATCGACTGGTACTCCTGGTTGGCCGCCGTGTCCTGCGAAGAGTTGAGGGTTCCGTTCGAGGCTTCGGTAGCCAGCGTAACGGCCCGGTTGAGCAGGCTTGTCACTTGCGAGAGCGCGCCATCGGCGACTTGAAGAAGGCCTACGCCTTCCTTCGCGTTGGTTACCGACTGCGTCAGGGCGGTCTGGTTGGCTTGTAAGCCATCGACCAGCGAAAGACCGGCTGCGTCGTCGGCGCCGGAGTTGATCTTCGAGCCGGACGACAACTGCTGCAGCACAGTCGTCAGGCTGTTGTTGCTGTTATTCAGGTTATTCTCAGCATAGATCGCATTGAGATTATTCAAGATACCCAGGGACATGGGGTTCTCCTTCAGATGCGTGGAATTGCGGTCCGTTCCGGAGGCGCTCCCGTTTCTTCGCTAACCCTGGGTCGCTGCTTCCGGTCTGGTTGCCGCCGCATCTTGCCCCTTCTTCGGCCCGCGAGTGCGCGGCTTTATGCACCCCGCAATGATGTCCTGACTGGGACACCAACTGTTCAACTTTACTAATCTCTTATCCTTTCCCAACCTTTGCCGATGACCATTGCGAAGGGATTATAAGGCGATGATCGAACTGACCCGCCTGAACGGCAACCCGCGCATGCTCGAAGTCAAGCTGGCCGGCTTTCTCAACGATCCTGAGCAGAAGAAGGAGAAGGCGGCATGATGCGGGAAAGGCGCAAGAGCCACATCAGCCGTGACCGCTGGCTGGTGTCTTATGCCGACTTCATCACTCTGCTCTTTGGTCTCTTCGTCGTCCTCTTTGCATTCGCAAAGGCGGACCAGAAGCAACAGGCGCAGGTCTCCACCGCCATCAATACAGCATTCCGCTCCCTGGGCATCTTTCCCGACGTCTCGCGCCACCCTGTCAAAGGCGCAAGCGGAGCATCCGGAACCGAAAACGCTCTGATCCCAATGAACATCGTCATGGGAGAGGAGGTGCTGTCACCCGCCAGAGTGAAAGATGATCTGGGCGCCATCGGCCGCGACCTCAAGCAGAGGCTCTCGAATCAGGTCGCCACGCACACCGTCTCCATCGAGATGGGCCGCGCCGGTCTGGTGATCAGCCTGCGCGAGGCCGGCTTCTTCGGTTCCGGCTCGGCCACCCCCAAGCCAGAGACCTTGCTTACGCTGCGCCAGATCGCCGCCTCGCTGGGCAGCACACCTTACGATCTGCGCATCGAGGGCCACACCGATAATATCCCCATCCATACCGGCGAGTTCGACTCCAACTGGGAGCTCTCCTCGGCTCGCGCCACGCGCATCGCCCGCCTCTTGCTCGACATGAATGCGATCTCTCCCGAACGCATCTCGGCCGCGGGCTACGCCGAGTTCCACCCTGTCGCGACCAATGACACACCCGATGGCCGCGCCGAAAACCGCCGCGTCGATCTGGTTGTACTGCCCCGCACAAAGATCGACTTCCGTGTGCCTGGATTTACTTCATCCAACGGCCAGTGGCGCAGAATCACCGACGGCGATCCGCCAGCGCAAGACACAGCCCCAACTCCTTCGAACCCATAAACAAGCCGAGTCAGCATCGCCAACTCGCCAACTTGCCGACCTGCGAACACGCGCGCTGCGCGGCTAACTCGGTAAATCGTCCAACCTGCTACTCCACCCCCAGGACTTTAACGATCACCCGCTTCCTCCGCTGACCGTCGAATTCGGCATAGAAGACCCGCTGCCAGGTTCCCAGGTCAAGCCGCCCGTTGGTCACCGGCAGCGTCGTCTCGTGGTGCAGCAGAAGCGATTTCAGATGCGCGTCGCCGTTGTCCTCGCCCGTCTGGTGGTGCTTGTAATCGGGCCGCGCCGGAGCCAGCTCCTCCAGCCACTTGCCGATATCCTCGATCAACCCGCTCTCCAGGTCGTTCACATAGACGGCGGCGGTGATGTGCATTGGCGAGACGAAGCACAGCCCATCCTTCACTCCGCTGCGCTTCACAACCTGCTCCACCTGATCTGTGATATGCACCATCTCCCGCCGCTTCTTCGTCTCAAAGACCAGATACTCCGTATGGCTTTTCATCTCCGCCTCCGCGCATCAAGCTCCGACCAGCTAATGTGCTACATACTTGTGGGTGCCCCACACTCGCCGCGTTTTTGCTTTTGTGGCTAGGGTCCAATCTCAAAAGTCCATTTACAAATTGCTCTGTCATCCTGAGCGACGGTAGCGAAGCGAAGGGAGTCGAAGGACCTGCTTCTCCGTCTCTCAATTCCTCTACGAACTTCAGAGATGCCACACTAGGGCGGAATTCAACGAACCTCAACCCCGTCCGTCAACCATTATCCTAAGTCCAGCCGTGACCGCGTCCCAACCCACCCCCGCTCAGCGAATGCACCGGATGCACGATCAGCTCTTCGAGGCCTACGGCCCTCAGCACTGGTGGCCTGCCGAGACTCCCTTTGAAGTCATCCTCGGCGCCTACCTCACGCAGAACACCGCATGGAAGGCCGTCGAACGCTCACTCGACAACCTACGCGCGGCCGGGAGCCTCACCGTCGACGGCCTGCGCTCGCTCTCTCTCGATGACTTGAAACGATTGATCCAACCCTCCGGCTTTCCCACCCGCAAGGGGCCCGCGCTCAAGGCCTTTGTCGCTATGCTCGACGAAGAGTTCGGCGGCTCGCTTGATCGCCTCGCATCCAGCCCCACGGCTCCTCTTCGCACCCGCCTGCTCACTCTTCCCGGCGTGGGTCCCGAGACTTCCGACGCCATCCTGCTTTACGCCCTCGGCCATCCCGTCCCCGTCGCCGACGAGTACCTGCGCCGCATCGCCGAGCGCCACCGGCTTCTCGCGCCCCCGCCCGGCCACAGCCGCAAGGGCTATGACTCCATGGTCGCTCTCACGCGCGCGGCCTTCGCTGCCGATAATACTGAGAACCATGTACGGCTCTTCAACGAGTTTCACGCTTTAACGGTCGCCGTGGGCAAGGCGCATTGCGGCAGGACAGCCCACTGCGCGGGCTGTCCCTTGGCTGGGGACTTGGCGCTTGCAGGGCGGCATTGCACAGAATCTGCCGCCTTGCCGTAGGATAGGAAGGGGATTCTCTTCGATGGCGCAATCCGGTTCAACCATGCAACTGACGCGGGCGGCGGACTACGCGGTTCGCGTAATGATTCATCTGGCCACGCTGCCCGCCCAAGAACGCACGCTGCTGCCCGCGCTGGCCAGCGCAACCGGAGCCCCCAAGAGCTTTCTATCCAAGGTCTTGCAGGCATTGTGCCGGGCCGGATTCATCGTCTCCCGGCGAGGACAGGCGGGCGGTTTTGAGATTCTCGATCCCGGCCGCGAAGCAACTATCCGGGCCGTCATCGAGGCCATCGACGGCCCGATCTGCCTGAATCTGTGCCTGGTTTCCGGAGTCTCATGCAACCGGAGTTCTTACTGCCCAGCCCACCCTATCTGGGAAAAGGCTCAGGAGGCAATGCTAAGCGTGCTGAACGGAGTAACCGTCGCCGATCTGGCGGTTGAGGCGGCTTCACCAAAGGTGCAACTAGCCGCCAGCATCCTTTGATCCGTTTGGGATACCGTCACTGAGGCCTCAGCTCAGGAGCTGCTTAGCCACCTTGATATAGAGTTCCACCGCCTCAAGCAGTTCCTTCTTCGCGAGCTTCTCAAAGGGCGTGTGGGCCACGTGAATCGACCCTGGCCCCAGCAGCAGCGGCTCGCCCCAGTTGTTCAACTGCGGAATATCGGTGGAGAACTTGGCCACCATCGTCGGCAATCCCTCGACGGCGCGCATGCGAATGAAGGGCGTGTCGAGCGTGAACTCCACCTCCGCCAGATCGCCGGCAATCTCGGTCAATTGCTTCCGCACCGGCCCCGAGTCAGTCACCGTGCGCACCAGCACCTGCGCCTCGGCCTTGTCGGCGATGACGTTGGGTGCATAGCCGCCTTGAATCTGGCCGATGTTCAGCGTGCTGGGCCCGATGCCTTCCAACTCCGGCAGCGGCATCGTCAGCAGCCTGCCAAGCACCTCGACCAGCTTGTGCACTGCGCTCTCACCCAACTCGGGATAGGCCGAGTGGGCCATCTTGCCTGTCGACTTGAAAGCGGCTCGCAAGGCTCCCTTCGAGGCCAGTGCCAGGCGATTGTCGGTCGGTTCGCCGTTGATCAGGAAGCGGCTGCCCTTGGGCGTCTTGTTGGCAGCCACGGCGCCGGCCGAGTCGCGTTCTTCGCCGCTCAAAAACAGCAGCCCGATCTTGAAACCCTCAACCCGCAGCGCCTCGGCGGCGGCGACCTGGGCCGCCAGTATGCCCTTGGCGTCGCAGACCCCGCGACCGTAGATAAACCGCTCATCCTCGTTGAAGGGGATGTAAGGAGGCACGGTGTCCATATGGGTGGAAAAAACCAGATCCGGTCTCTCGCCTGCCGCGCCCGCATAAACATTCCAGCGCGGACCGCCGTTCGCATTCTCCTTGGGCTGCTCGACGGCGGTCTTCTCTACATCCCAGCCGTGCCGGGAAAGAAAATCGGCAAGAAAATCGCCAATCTCGCCTTCGTGGTAGGTGGTCGACTCGATCTCGCAAAGCTGGCGGGTAAACCGAATGGGGTCAATGAAAACAGCGGGCAATTCTGCCGGCAAACGATCGCTCATGATGTTGCCAGAATACCGTATGCGGCTTCTTGTTCCCTTGCATTGAAACGGTTGACCACTTCATAACCTGTCGCGCATGCGCAGAATGACTGATCCATCGCAAAGCAGCCATCCTGGATTCAATGTAAGCTCGAAAACGCGTAGAATGGGGGAAGGACACCCACACACTCGCGCCAGTCCAGCTTGACTTCGGTTGGATGAAGGAGCAACTGCGATGACCCCGGTCAGCGATTCCACCCTCGACTCATTGCATACCACTGCAACCGGCATTTTTACAGGCGCCATCAAGGCATGCAGCATCGAATCGGCCTTTGACCGCCGCATTCGAGTCGAGGGCAACACTCTTCACCGCCTTTTGCCGGAGGGCAGCGGACCGGAGACCATCGACATCTCGAGCTATAAGCGCATCTTTGTCATCGCGCTGGGCAAGGCCGCGAGCCCGATGCTCGAGGTCCTGCTCAGCCGCGTGAAGCGCCGCAAGGGAATGCGCGGCATCTGCTGCTCCAACCTGCTTCCCACGAAACGCAACTGGCGGTTTCGTTACTTCGAGGGTGGCCACCCCCTTCCCAATGAGAACTCCTTTGCCGCAGCCCGCGCAGCGCTGGGCATGCTCAGGAAGGCCCGTAAAGACACGCTGATCTTCTTCCTCATTTCGGGCGGCGGCTCGGCGATGTTCGATCTGCCTCTCGACCCGCGCATCTCCCTTGACGACACCATCGCCTTCCATCAGTTGCTGCTGGCCTCGGGAGCCCCGATCGGCGAGATCAATACACTGCGCAAGCACTTCTCCGCAGTCAAGGGCGGACGCCTGGCCATTGCCGCGCCCGAGGCCGCCAAAATCAGCCTTCTTGTCCCCGACGTGCCCATGCGCTCGCTCGATGCACTCTCCTCCGGTCCCACTTCGCCCGATCATTCCACGGTTGACGAAGTCCGCCAGTTGCTGGATAAGTACAAACTCAGGTCCAAGCTGCCCCCCTCCATCAATGCCTTTTTCGAGCGCGCCGACTTGCCCGAATCGCCCGGAAGCAAAGGCTGGCGCGCCCCTTTCTTTCCCAAGCTCTCCATGCCGGGCTTTGTGCCAGCCCGCCGCATCACCGCTGCCGCCAGCATGTCCGGCGAAGAGACCGCTTTTCGCGATTCGGTCTTCGAGATTCTCCTCTCCAGCCTCGATCTTGCGGAAAACGCCAAAGCACAGGCCGAGAAGGCTGGCTTCCATGTCGCTATCGACAATACCTGCGACGATTGGGACTACGCCGATGCCGCCCGCTATCTGATGGAGCGCTTCGACGCCTTGCGGGCCATTCATCCTCGGCTCTGCCTGATCTCGGTCGGCGAAGTGACCGTCACGCTCGACCGCACTCCCGGCGCTGGAGGCCGCAACCAGCAATTCGTCATGGCCTGCGCGCTGGAGCTGGAGAGCTATCCCGGCCAAAGGCTCACCGTACTCAGCGCCGGCTCCGACGGCATCGACGGCAACACCCGGTCGGCCGGGGCCATCGCCGATCCCACCACCGTCGCCCGCGCCCATGCCTTCGGATTCCACCTCAAGGCGTCGCTCGCCGCCTTCGACGCTTGCCCAATGTTCACCGCTCTGGGCGACGCCGTCGTTACCGGCCCCACCGGCCAGAATCTGCGCGATCTACGCCTACTGCTAGCAGACAACCAATGACGCTTCATGGCGAAAAGGATGGTTTCGTGACTCGGAGAGAAACCCGAAAGACTGCCGCCAAGACTCCCGATATTCGCACCGTGGCCTCACTGGCCAGGGTCTCCATCGCCACCGTCTCCCGCACTGTTAACGGCTCCTCGGCGGTTAGCGAGCGCTTGCAGAAGCGGGTCTGGCGCGCCATTCACCAACTCAACTACTTCCCCAACAGTCACGCTCGCACCCTGGTCTCGGGCCGCAGCCGCCTGCTTGGCATCATCGTTGAAAACATTACCAACCCATTCTTCCCCGAGTTGATCCAGAGCTTTGAAGAGATCGCGGTCGCCAACGGATTCGAGATCCTGGTCAGCAGCTCGAATAGCGATCCGGCCGTGCTCACCCGCTGTGTCCGCCGCATGTTGGAGCGCAAGGTCGATGGCGTTGCCGTGCTCACCTTCGGTGAAGAGGAACCGGTCCTCGACCAGTTGATGCGCAACAACATTCCGATGGTCCTGGCCGAGTTTCGCCTCGACAACCCCAAGACTGCCACCATCCTGCTCGACTACACCACCGGCATCGGCGCCGCAGTCGATCATCTCAAGGCTCTGGGCCACACCCGCATCGCATTTCTCGCGGGGCCCCATACACTGCACTCTGCCATCACCCGTGAAAACGATTTCCGCTCGGCGATGGAAGCTGCCGCTTTGCCCATTCAAAAGAAGTGGATTGTCGAGTGCGACCATACCCTCAAGGGTGGAGTGACCGGTTTTGGAAGGTTGCAGGCTCTCGCTGCGCAGCCTACTGCCGTTGTCTGCTCCAACGACATGACTGCTGTAGGCGTCCTCCGCGCGGCCTACATGGGGGGATTGCGCGTCCCCCAGGACCTCTCGGTGATCGGCCTCGACGACATCGCCTTCGCCGAGTACACGCTGCCGCCGCTGACAACCATCCGTCTTTCGCGCGTCGAACTCGCCCGCGCCGCCTTCGAAGCCCTCCGCCAGCAAGCAGAAGACCCCGTCAATCCTCAAATACAGCGCGAATTCCTTGTCTCCACCAGCCTGGTAGTCCGAGGTTCAACAGCTCCACCAGCCTCAGGCGGCCAATAGCCCATTTCTCAGTTTGATACTCGGCGATTCGGCAACAACTGAGAATCCTTCCGGGCGATATCGGCGTTTTCGGGATCTTTCGGGATTTAGGCTCTGGCCTGTTGGGGCCGGTGGAATCCCCGGTCCCCAAGTGCGAGGGACCGGGGGGCACCCACATCGATAGTTTTACAAAACTTACAGGACCTGGGCCACCCGCTCAACTTGAAATGATGTATTGATAAACAGAAATTATTTATCGATATTCGTATAAATATTATTGACAATCAATAAATTATGATCCACAATAATAACGCTTTGTTGGGGGATACTATGAACCTCATTGGCCCGAAGTCAATTGCTTCGAAACTCCATTTAGCTGTCAAGGTGCTGTTTTTTCTTGCAACCGCGGGTGTTCTGCTCATGTCAATCGCTCCAATTCTTCCTTACAGGTCTCTTCACTATGTGTCGTTTGTTGTCCAAAGTGGCCCACTTGAATGCTCCTTCGATATGTTCCGAGCCACCGAAGCAAGATGGTGGATCTGGGCTATGGAACTCGTATCTCGAACCTGCCATGCGGTGGTTCTCTATCTGCTTATGCGAATCCTGGAACCCGTTGGGGCCGGGGAGCCGTTTCATCCAAGAACGCCGAGTCGCTTGCAGATGATGGGCTGCGCTGTCGTGATCGGCGCCCTTCTGCGAACGGTCTTTTGTGCCGAATTGCTAAAGATGGGGACGGTTCCCGAATCAGGCGCACATTTCTCCTGGGCGATCGACTTCGACGCGATCTTTATGGGACTCCTGCTCGTAGTGCTCGCTGAGATTTTTCGTCGCGGCTTCGCACTCAAGACAGAAAGCGAACTCACTGTGTAGGCGAGGAGCTATGGGAATTCGTGTTCATCTCGACCGGGTCATGCTCGAACGAGGTATCTCTCTGACCGAACTTGCCGGCCGTGTCGGAATTACGCTGGCAAACCTATCCATTCTGAAGAGCAACAAGGCAAAGGCCGTTCGATTTTCCACTCTTGACGCTCTGTGCGAAGAACTGCACTGTGCTCCTGGAGATATTTTGAAGTATGAGAAATGCGCCGAAGAGAAGGAATGAATTTGAGCGGCCTCTGGCAAGGCAACGGTTCATGCCGAGGTGAAAGCAACACAGTGGTAGCTGTCGCGCATCATGGCTCCCCGACTCAAAACCCCGTTGCGGCTACAGCGGGTTCTGGATTATTCCCTGAATGTCGCCCAGTGTTCGCCGATTTGTATGGGCATGACTCTGGGTCGACGGCAACCATCTATGGCGTGAAATGAAAGCCAAATTGTGGATTGTCACCAAGAGTGAAAGACAAAAATCTTCGCCGCCGCTTTGCAGATAATTCTCCTCTTCCGGAGCACAATAGAAGCAGTCAGCAACGCGGGGCCAGCCTGACCTCTGCCCACTGTTCACTGATCACCATCCGCTAAGAATGTCGCTGAAGAATCCATGCATAACGTCTCTAAGTCAAGCACAACAATCAATTTACAGATCATCTCCAGCCCGAAAACACGAGAGAGTTTGGCGATTTTGACTGTGAAACTGTGGAGACCCTTCTGCCTAGCTCAAAATAGATGAGTTCTGCATGCCGCTCTCACAGGAACGCAAAACCACCGATTGCGTGAAGCTGTGAACCCATCCGTAACCTATCCGATAAAATGACCTTCCAGTTCTCTCTTCCACGGGATCACAGGATGGATGAGACAGTGAATCTTACGGCAGCGGCATTTGCATCCGCATCGCCGCAACCTCCGCGTGGGTCGAGTCCGCCGCGGTGCGGCGGTCGGGGTAGACCTTCGGCTCGCCAAAGCGCACCCTGGCCGAGAAGCCCGGCGTGCCCAGCGCCTTGAAGAGATGGGTCACAAAGACCGTGTCGCCAAACCAGCAAAGCTCCCGCTCCGGGGTGCCGTCTTCGATGACATAACGAATGGAGGCAGCCGTGATCGGCGCTCCAGCCGTGGTGGCCGGATCGATCAGCCGGGAGTGGAAGCGCAGCACCTGGCTGCCGTCTGTGCTCGTGCCCTCGGGAAACAGCATCACGGGAATCGGCAGCTTGAGCCGCTCGCCGATCTGCGCGGCAACCGTCGCCGCGCTCGCCCGGCTCGAACGGTCGAGAAAGATGGTTCCGTTGCTGCGCGCGGCCTTTCCGAAGATGGGCCAGCCGCCGATCTCCATCTTGGCGACAAAGAAACAGGGCATGGCCGCGCAGAGAAGAAGGATATCCAGGTAGCTGAGGTGGTTGCAGACAACCAGCCCATGAGTGGGCGGCTGGCCATCGATCCTGTAGTGGATGCCCAAAGCATCGAGGACCAGTCGCGAGCTTGCCTGCGACCACTCCGCCTTTTGTTGCATGGTGAGTGGGCCGCGTATGCGCGTGAGCCAAAAACGGAGGATGACCAGGGCCAAGGAGAATCCCAGCGCCACAGCGCGCCGGATTGCGCGTAAGTTCAAGTGGTCAGCGGTGTTAGAAAGCGATTGCGAGCCGCCGACGAAATCGATCTTAGATCGACCAGAGTGAGGAAATCGATGGTGCCAAATTCACGATCCCATGCCGGCGGTCCGCAGATGCGCGCCCCGATGGCCACGTAGGTCTTGAGCAGCTTGGGAATCTTGACCAGAGCGCGGGGCAGGTTGTTGAGCGCCGAGTCTTCTGGTTGGGCTAACGTCTGTGTGTGTCGGCCCTCTGGCGCGCTGGGGCAGACATAGGCGGTGGCCGGCACCGTCTCAAACTCTGGAGAAACCCGGTAATGCTCAAGTTGGCGATACACCTGCCAGCCCTCAGCCGGGTCCTTCGAGTTCAACGATGAGCAGCCGATCAGGTAACGCAGCCCCATGTCGGAAGCATACTGGGCAATGCCCCTCCACAACAAGGTCAGCACCTCGGGCGTCCGATGCTCGCGGTCGATCGAGGCCCGGCCGAGCTCCAGAATGTCGGGCCGCAGCGGCTCATAGGGAGCAAAACTGAACTCCTGCTCGGAGTAGTAGCCCAGGTTCCTTTGGGCGGTGGCGCCGGATTGCATCCGGTATGTGCCTACCACGCGCCTCGCCGGGTCGGATTCCAGCTTGTCCTCCACCAGCAGGTGTTCGCAGAAGATGTCGAAGTGGTCGGCGTCCAATCCAGTCTGGTAGGAACTCTCCAGTCCCTCTCCCAGCTCGATGTTGAAGACCTTGAATCGCAACCGGCAGGCGGCGTTGCGATCTTCCTGAGTTTCGGCCATTCGCAGCCGGTAGCGGCCGACTTCCGCGTGAATACGAGGCTTCGACGGCGACGGAGGCGAACATGCATCAAGAGTTGAAAAGGTGAGATCCACGATAGGTGTGGAATCGAGGGCCAGTTTCAGCGGATCCGTATTCCGAGTGTGAGAGATCACAGAAGCAGTATCCACCCGGGATTGTAAAAGGACGGTCAAGCCCATGCGAATACGATGCGAATATTTTGTTCGGTTTGTAACTCCCGAGTAACACAACTCGCTATCTACTGCGACAAGGCTCGGTAACGGCGGTAACTTAAGATGTTGAACCTAGAGCATCTCTCCCGAAGGTGTATAGTATGAGAGGCGGCTCTTCGCGCACATGCTCATGGCGCGACCATATTCGAATGATTTGCGACGGAAGTTGTTGGAAGCTTACGACCAGGGAAAGGGTTCCTTGGCCGAGTTGGCTGGGCAGTTCTGTGTGAGCTTGGCTTGGGCCTGGAAAGTTTCTGCGGCGCGCAAACGAACCGGCCAGATTGAACAGCCCCCTTATCGGCATGGCCGAAAAAGCAGGATAGACGAGGAGATTTTATCCGCGTTGCTGCGCGAACGTCCCGATATGACCTTGCCTGAGTTACAGGCAGAGTTAGAGAAGAAGTCGGGCCTTCATGTCAGCACACAGCACTTGTGGCGCGTGCTGAAGCGCATGGGCTTCCGTCTAAAAAAAAGTCGCTTCACGCTGCAGAGCGGGACACGGAAGAAAACCGCAAGCGGCGCGAAGCCTTCGTAGAAGCGCTCCTGGGTGCAACGCTGGATAAGCTGATTTTTATTGATGAAAGCGGTGTTTCAACGCAGATGACGCGGCTTTATGCGCGTTGTACCGGAGGCCGGCGCATCCATGAAACAACGCCCGACAGCCGATGGAAAATACTCACCATTCTCGGAGCCATCAGCACCCGCGGCATGATTGCCACCATGACCGTCGAAGCGGCCACGGACCGGGAGATATTCCTCGCCTATCTGGACGAAGTGTTATGCCCGCAACTTAGGCCCGGCGACGTGGTGGTGATGGATAACTTGAGTTCTCATAAGGTCAAGGGGGTGCGCGAACGCATCGAAAAATGCGGTGCCACACTACTGTATCTGCCGCCCTATTCGCCGGACCTGAATCCTATCGAGAAAGCGTGGTCCAAACTCAAGTTGTTGCTCCGTTCGGCCAAGGCCCGAACAAAAGAAGCTCTCGATCAAGCCATCGCTAAACTGATCCCACTCATCACAGCAGAGGACGCAAAGGCCTGGTTCCGGCTCCCTTTCTCTGCTCTATAGCAATAGGAGAGATGCTCTAAGATACTTGTCAATCGTTGAGTTCTCACTGAACAACTCAGTTGGTGTAGACCTTTACGTAATCCACTTGAATCTCCGACGGAAAGACAGTGGTCGTGTCCGGTGAGCCCGGCCAGTTGCCTCCGACGGCCAGATTCAGGATCACAAACTCCGGCCCAGAATCGAAGGGCCACGTGCCTGCCTGCGTAGCGGGCGTGAAGGTGGCATAGATGTTAGTAGGATCGTCCACATAGTACTGGATCTTGCCCTTGGTCCAGATCATGCCATAGATGTGCCAGGCCGCAGCAGAAAAGCCCGCCGGGTGATATTGAATGCCGCCGTTCAGCCCCGTGCCGTGAACCGATCCCTGCACCCAGTCGAAGCCCTCGTTCTGGGGATCGCTTCCGTTGATATGTTCCATCACGTCAAGCTCGCCGCAGGCTGGCCAGTTGACGGCCGTAATATTGTTGCCCAACAGCCAGAAGGCCGGCCATATGCCCTGCGACTCGGGCAGCTTCATGCGCGCCTCGATGCGCCCGTATTTGAAGCTGAAGAGGCCTTGGGTCTTCATTCGCGCGGAAGTGTAGACACCGGCTGAAGGACTCCGCGCAACGACGTGCAGAATGCCGCCGGTGTCCTCATACGCATTGGGGTTGGTAGCATCGCAAGGCGATGCGGTCGAGCCCCACGCGCAGTAGTTCTCAAGCTCGCGATTGCCAAAGCCGCCGTTGCCGGTGTCGTAGGTCCAGATATGCGGATTGGGTTGGGCATTTGCGTTGGTGGAGTTCGTGAACTCGTCGCTCCAAACAAGCGTGCCCGAAGTGATGTTGGGCGTGAAGGGAACGGTGACAATCGGGCTGGCCGCGTAGCCGGAGTTCGCCAAAGTCGCCTGAGCGGTGACCGTCAGATTCGAATCCACCAGAAACGGCGCCACATAGGTAAACGTGGATGCCGAAGAAGCGCTCGGTGTGCTCCCATCGAGGGTGTAGAGGATGGTCGCGCCGACAGTGGCCGAGCTCATGCTCACGATCAAGGCACCGTTTTGAGCTGCCGTACTCGCGATGTTGGGCCTGACCGTTTGCTCTCCGCTAAGAGCGCAACCAGGGCAACCAGAACTCTGAGAAACAACCGGACTGCTGCATCCGCACATCAAAGAGCACAAGATCAAATTGGCTATGCTGATTAACACACCTGCGCGCATCCCAATGCCCCCGTCACTTCTGCTTACCGCTTCTTTGTCTTTGCAGGGTTGGCGGCCTTCTTACCCAATACGGCAAGATTCCTCTTGATCAATTCGTAGCGCTGTTCAACGCAGGCATAACTGCGCAGCGGGTCGGCGGGAGTGTTCATGACATAGTCGAGCATCTTGGGAACAGAGCTGGTCGCTACGTGCAACCGTGTGTCCGATGAGGCGTAGTAGATCAGAACATCGCCGTTCTTGCGCTCGATCCATCCGTTGCTGAAGATGACGTTCGAGACGTCGCCGACGCGTTCCCCGCCCATCGGAGCGATGAAGTACCCGCCAGGCTTGTGCGTAACGACCCATGGACGCTCTAACTCGGAGAGGAAGAGATAGACCACATAGCGCAGCCCGGCTGCGGTGTTGCGCACGCCATGCGCCAGATGCAGCCAGCCCGTCGCCGTCTTGATGGGCGCCGGACCGAGGCCGTTTTTGACCTCTGTGATGGTGTGGTACTCGCGATTGTCGAGGATGATCTCTTCGTCGATAACGGCGTTCTCGATACTCGACGAGAGTCCCCAGCCGATGCCGCCGCCCTTGCCCGCCTGGATGAAGTCGTCCTGCGGGCGCGTGTAGAAGGCGTATTTACCATCGACGAACTCCGGGTGCAGGACGACGTTGCGTTGCTGCGGAGATTTGCTCTTCAAGTCGGCCAGCCGCTCCCACGTCTTCAGATCCTTGGTGCGCACAATGCCGCATTGCGCCACAGCCGAGGAGGTGTCCCACTCCGGAGTCTTGCGATCCTTGCGCTCGGTGCAAAAGAAGCCGTAGATCCAGCCGTCTTCGTGCTTCACCAGCCGCATGTCATAGACATTGGTATCCGGCTCACTGGTCTCGGGCAGAAGGATAGGGTACTCCCAGAATCGGAAGTTGTCGATGCCGTTCTTGCTCTCAGCGACGGCGAAGAACGACTTGCGATCCGCGCCCTCGACACGCGCGACTACCAGGAACCTGCCCTCGTGCAGAATCGCCCCCGCATTGAAAACAGCGTTGACGCCGATGCGCTCCAGCAGGAAAGGATTGGTTTTCTGATTGAGGTCGTAGCGCCAGGTGATTGGCGCGTGCGCCGCAGTCAGCACCGGGTTCTCGTAACGGTCATAGATGCCATTTCCGCCGGGCGTCTTGATGTTGCGCTGCGTGATCAGCCTCTCATGCTGTTTGAAGAGACTCTGCACGTTTTTCTTGAATTCAGCTTGCGTCATGGGTCTTCTCCGGAGATTCCTGCTGCGTATTTAGCTTAATCCCTGATGTCGTTGTGAGCCGCCTTCGCGGCATCCAGTCGTTTCATCGCCTCAATGCATGCGCGGCTGTTGTGGTAAGGGCACTTCCAAGGATCGACTTTATTCTCATCCTCGCTGGGGACACCCGACTTTGAAACCCGCCAGAACCACTCCCCGTGCTCGTGATCGACGATGTACTTGTCGATAAAGGCCCAGCTTCTTTCGGCCGCGTCTAGAAACTTCCGTTCGCCAGTCAGGACATAAGTATTGAGGAAGCCAACCACAGCTTCAGCCTGCGGCCACCAATGCTTGTCGGTATCGATGATGCCTGTCGGGTCGGCTTCGTAGAGCAGGCCGCCGTCGCTATCCAGGCCGTGTTCGTAGACAGCCTCAGCCATCTTCACCGCAACCTCGCGCACGCGTTTCAACAGGTCCGTATCGCCCAAGACTTTCGCAGCATCGCAGAGCAGCCAGCTTCCCTCAATGTCATGGCCAAAGGAGATCTTGTTCGATCGCGGATTCCATTCCTCGTCGAAGAACAGGATGAAGTGGTTCGTCGTGGCATCGATGATGTGGTCGAGAAAGATCTCGATCAGCTCACGCAACCGCTCGCGCACAATTGCAACTTCGTGGAAGCGGAGCAGCGTGGCGTAGGCCTCCATCAGATGGAGGTGAGTGTTCATGGACTTCTTCTCGTCCATGTCCACATCGCTCAGCCGCTGGTCCTTCGCCAGCGTCCAGTCGCGGTCGTAGGTCTCAAAGTACCCGCCGTTCGCCTCATCGTGGCTCGCGGACTCAATCGACCGGACCATGCGCAAAGCCTTGTCCAGTGCGCCGGGATCGCCGCTGGTGTGGAAGTATTCGGCCAGGGCGTAGACCGTGAAGGCCTGGCCGTAGATGCGCTTCTTGGTGTCGTGCGGCTTGCCCAGATAGTCGAGCATCCAGTAGACGCCGCCGAACTCGGCATCCCAGAAGTAGCGGGTCAGGTAGTCGTAGGCGCGGTGAGCCGTGGCAAGGTAGACCGGGTCGCGATAGACGCTGAAGGCCTTTGAAAACGTCCACAGGATTCGTGCGTTCAGGATGAGTCCCTTGGCGGCATGCGGGTCGATGGTCAGGTCGTTGGAGACCTGGCCGCGAAAGCCACCGAACTCTTCATCGATGGCGAACTTAAGCCAGAAGGGCAGGATGTTGGAGCGCAGCTCCACTTCCACCTTTTGCCGCAGCTCGTGCACGAAGGTACCTCCCGATGAGCGGACCCGATTCCGATTCTATGGTATCGTGACCACCTCAGGCGGGTTTGCTCAAGATCGAATCGATGAGAGCAAGCTCGCCGGCCGTGAAGCTGAGATTGGCCAGCGCGGCCACATTCTGCTCGATCTGCTCCACTCGGCTTGCCCCAATTAACGCAGAAGTCATGCGACCGTCGCGCAAAACCCAGGCTAAAGACATCTGCGCAAGCGACTGTCCACGCGCGGTAGCCACCTCACCGAGGGCGCGAATCTGCGTCAGGCGACGTTCATCGACATCGGCCTTCTTGAGAAACCCATGAGGCTTGGAGGCACGCGAGCCCTCGGGAATGCCTTTCAGGTAACGATCGGTCAGCAGGCCTTGTGCCAGTGGGCAGAAGGCAATGCCGCCGACGCCTTCCTTACCCAGAACATCCAGCAAGCCACCCTCGACCCAGCGCTCGAACATTGAGTACTTGGGCTGATGGATAAGGCAAGGAGTTCCGAGCTCGCGCAGAATCTTGACGGCGGCAGCGGTCTGAGGCGCGCTGTAGTTGGAGATTCCAGCATAGAGCGCCTTGCCTGAGCGCACCGCTTGATCGAGCGCCCCCATGGTCTCCTCGATTGGAGTCTCCGGATCGGGGCGATGGGAGTAGAAGATGTCCACATACTCCAGGCCCATGCGCCGGAGGCTCTGATCCAAACTGGCCAGCAGGTATTTGCGTGAACCCCAGTCGCCGTAGGGACCGGTCCACATGCCATAACCTGCCTTGGTGCTGACGATCAGTTCATCGCGATAAGGCTTGAGATCGAGGCGCATAATCTCGCCAAAGGCGCTCTCGGCGCTGCCCGGCGGCGGCCCGTAATTGTTGGCCAGATCGAAGTGCGTGATGCCCAGATCGAAGGCCCGGCGCACCATGGCGCGGCCGTTCTCGAAGACGTCGATCCCGCCGAAGTTGTGCCACAAGCCTAATGAGATCGCGGGCAGGCGCAGGCCGCTCTTGCCGGAGCGGCGATATTGCATGGCGTCGTAACGCTGTTCGTTCGCGATGTACACGAAGTGCTCCTTGTGAACAGGAAAGGTCGGGGTTTGTGGTTTCCCACCCTTTGCGCAAAGAGCGCGAAAAGGATGGGGTACCCAGCGCATTTTCTTCAGGTCCGCAGTTTCCCAGGTCCCAAAATCGGGACCTGGGGCACCCACAGTTTATGAGTTAACTCAGAATGCCCTTCACCGTAACTTCCTTCCGGCCGTCGGTCGGCGCAGGCACTACATCCCCCGCAATCGGCGTTCCGTCTACGGTGAGGGCAATCGAGTTACCGTCCCCTTTGCGCTCGATGGAGATCTTGTAGACCACTCCGCGATAGCTCCGGGTCGCCGTGAAGCCCGGCCAGCTCTTTGGAATCACTGGGGCAATCTCCAGCCCCTCGAGCGAAGTACGGATGCCGAGAATCCACTGCGCGATGGCGTAGTAGTTCCACGCCGCCGTGCCGGTGAGCCAGGAATTCTTGGCCTCGCCGAAGGTGGGCGCATCCTTGCCCGCGATCATCTGCGCATAGACGTACGGCTCGCAGCGATGCAGGTCGCTGATCTCTTCGCGGGCCGAGGGGTTGATGCGGCTGTAATAGTCGTGTGCAAGATCTCCGTGGCCGATGCGGGTCTCGCCGATCATGACCCAGGGATTGACGTGGCAGAAGATGCCGGCGTTTTCCTTGTATCCCGGCGGATAAGAGGAGATCTCGCCCATCTCGATGTAGTACCGGCTATAGGCCGGCTGCTGGACCACGATGCCGTGCTTGGTTGCCAGATACTTGCCAACATTGGCCAGAGCGCTGGCGGCCTTGCCGTCTTCCAAGCCGATGCCTGCCAGCGTGCAATAGCCGTTGGACTCGATGAAGATCTTGCCCTCCTCGCACTCCTTTGAGCCAATCTTGCCGCCAAAGTCGTTATAGGCGCGGAGGAACCACTCGCCATCCCAGCCGTGTGCCAGAATCACCGACTCCATCTTGGCGGCCTCGGCGAGATAGGTGGTCGCCTCGGCACCAAGTCCGCGAAGGTTGGCGATGGCGGCCAGCTCGCGGCCGGCATGAACGAAGAGTCCGGCGATGAAGACAGACTCGGCAACCTTGCCTTCCTTGTTTGTGGTCGTTTGGAAGCTCTGCCCCGGCGTGTCGGAGAAGCAGTTCAGGTTGAGGCAGTCGTTCCAGTCTGCGCGCCCGATTAGCGGCAACCCATGCGGCCCAAGGCGGGCAAGTGTGTAATTGAAGCTGCGCTGTAGGTGCTCGTAGAGCGGCTGTTCCGAGCCGGGCTCGTTGTCGTACTGGACCGGTTCATCCAATATGCTCCAGTCGCCGGTCTCCTTCAGATAGGCCGAGACGCCGATGATCAGCCAGTGCGGATCGTCGTTGAAACCGCCGCCGATGTCGTTGTTGCCTCGCTTGGTGAGCGGTTGGTACTGGTGATATGCGCCGCCTGTGGGCAATTGCGTTGCGGCCAGATCGAGAATGCGTTCGCGGGCGCGGGCCGGCGCCATGTGGACAAATCCTAACAAGTCTTGATTTGAATCGCGGAATCCCAATCCTCGACCGATGCCCGACTCATAGAATGACGCCGACCGCGACATGTTGAAGGTCGCCATGCACTGGTAGGCGTTCCAGATGTTGACCATGCGGTTGGTGTGAACGTCGGGCGTCGAGACCTGGAAGATTCCGAGCAAGCTCTCCCAGTATTGGCGCAGTTGCTCAAAGGCCGCATCGGCATTTTTCGGGTCGAGATACTTGGCGATGGTCGGCTTGACCAGCTTCTTGTTGATGGTCTGCGAACCGGGAGGATCGAACTTCTGATCTTTTGGATTTTCGTGGTAACCGAGCACAAAGACAATCTGCTTCGTCTCGCCCGGAGCCAGTTCGAGCTTGACCTGGTGCGCGCCGATCGGCGACCAGCCGTGCGCGATGGAGTTGGTAAGCTGGCCCGCCTCGACTGCCAGCGGCTTCTCCCAGCTCCGGTAGCGGCCAAGAAAGGCCTCGCGCTGTGTGTCAAATCCCGCACCCTGCTCGGAGCAGGCAAAGTAGGCAAAATGATCGCGGCGCTCGCGGTACTCGGTCTTGTGATAGATCACGCCGTCTTCAACTTCTACCTGACCGGTGTTGAAGTTGCGCTGGAAGTTGGTAGCATCGTCCTGCGCATCCCAGAGGCAGAACTCGATGCTCGAGAACGAGGAGATTGATGCTTTCGTGGACCGTTTGTTAGTGACTGTGAGTTGCCAAATCTCGAGATTCTCGTCGAGGGGAACGAAGTAGCGAGTATGCGCCTCGATACCGCTATAGCTCGACCCGATCACCGAGTAGCCCATGCCGTGGCGACAGGTATAGTCCTTAAGCTCGTGGCGGGTTGGCTGCCATGAGGGAGACCAGAACTCCTTCGACTCATCGTCCCGCAGATAGATGTAGCGCCCGCCAAAGTCCATGGGCACGTTGTTGTACCGGTACCGGGTCAGCCGGCGCAGACGGGCATCGCGATAAAACGAGTAGCCTCCGGCTGTGTTGGAGATGATTCCGAAATAAGCCTGGCAGCCTAAATAATTGATCCAGGGTAGCGGGGTGTCGGGCTGGGTGATCACATATTCACGATTCAAATCGTCGAAATATCCAAACTTCATCTTGCTTGCTCCCTCTAAGAGACGTGCCGTCAGTATAGCCTCCCGGACAAAACCTCATCAAACGTTTTTGTAGAGGGTTGCGTGATACTTTTGAATCAAGCCGAGAAAATGTTTCTGAGGTTCACCGCAACACGAAGTGTGTCGAGGGGCGAGGAATCGGGCAGAACCAAGGAAACGATCTCATGGAATGGTCGGAGGCGCATGGAATCGTTGCCAAGCTTCAGACGGATGTGAGAGAATTTGGCGTTTTTAGAGAAATCCTCGGTGCTGACGGGTAGAGAAAGCGCAAAGATGGCAAGCCCTAATTTTTTTGAGTCGAAGAGCGCGCAAGTTTGTGGCAGATTGCTTCAATCCGTCGGCCTGGCCAGTCTTCTTTTATGCCCCGCCGCCTGTCAGCACAAATCCGATCCCATTCCGTGGGCGATCAAAGTTGATCAGGTCGGCTATCCGGTCAAGGGACCCAAGGTCGCGATGGTCAGCACCCCCGGAACAGTTTTTGAAGTCCTTCGTTCGAGCGACAGCGCCCCGGTTTTCAAGGGAAAGCTGACCGCGGCCCAAGCCGACGAAAACTCCGGCGACCAGGTGCAGGCCGCGGATTTCTCCGCCTTCAGACAGACGGGGCGTTTCTACATCTCGGTTCCCGGTGTTGGAAGAAGCTGGGACTTCGAGGTCGGCCCTAATATCTTCGAGCACACCTACTATATGGCCATGCGCGGCTTTTATGGGCAGCGTTGCGGGACAGCGGTGGACATGGGGCCGGAGTTTCCCGGCTTCACCCACCCGGCCTGTCACATGCATGGCGAATTCAGCCCTACTTCGGGAAGGTCAGGGCCACGGGACAATGTCGGCGGCTGGCACGATGCGGGCGACTATGGGCGCTACATGACGAATTCCGGCATCGCTACCGGCACCTTGCTTTGGACCTGGGAGATCTATGGAGAGAAGATCAAGCAGATTTCGCTCAAGATCCCCGAATCCGGCAACGGCACGCCGGACATTCTGAACGAGGCGCGCTGGAATCTGGAGTGGATGCTCAAGATGCAGGACGACGACGGAGGCGTCTGGCACAAGCAGACCAGTGAGAACTTTGCCGGCTTTGTCTCCCCCGAGGAAGACAAGCTGCCAAGCGAGGTGATCGGAACCGGATCGGCGCCTTACAAAAGCACTTGCGCGACCGCGGATCTTGCTGTGGTGGGCGCGATCGCCGCCCGAGTTTATCAACCCTTCGATCTGAAGTTTGCCGCACGGGCGCTTGAGGCGGCGCGGCTCGCCTGGGCCTGGACCGAGAAATACCCTGACGTGACCTTCAAGAACCCGCCTGGAATCTCCACCGGCGAATACGGCAGCACGGACTGCCGGAATCAGAGGCTGTGGGCGGCGGCGGAACTTTGGCGCACTACCGGCGAGGCGCAGTACAACGACTTCTTTCTGAAGAATTACGCCGATTTCCTTCGCGACCTGGACACGCCTCCAGGTGTGAGATTTGATCCAGTCGCTTCGATGGCTTTGTGGGCCTATGCGCTGCCGATGGGCAGGACCCCAAATGCCTACGTGGACCCCAAAGCTGCTGCGGTGATCCGCAATCGAAGCGTGGCGGCGGGGCGCATGCTCGTCGAGCGTACGCGCGCCAATCCCTACCATGTAAGCATCCAGCCGATGGACTTCGTCTGGGGATCCAATGGCATCGTGGCAGAGTATGGCATCTGCCTTCTGGTTGCCGATCTTTTTCAGCCGGATGCGAGTTTCGTGGACACCGCGCGGGACAACTTGCATTTTCTGCTGGGCCGCAACACTTTTTCGCTCTCCTGGGTAACGCAGGTTGGCGAGCACCCATTCGAGCACCCGCATCACCGGCCCAGCGCAGACGGAAAGCACGATAAACCCTGGCCGGGGCTACTCTCTGGAGGGCCAAACAGGGACCGGCAAGATAAGATACTCGAAGCCCTTCCGGGCGGCTTACCTCCTGAGAGAGTCTACGCGGATCGATGGGAGTCGTACGCAAGCAATGAGATCTGCATCAACTGGCAGGCCTCTCTGGTCTTTCTTCTGGCGGGAGAACTGCAATAGGGAACCTCCGGTGCCTAGCTCAAGAGGGTCATTCGGCAGTGGGTTGCCCAATTGAGACCTGCGTGCCGCAAATCACACTTCGGCCTCGTGAGGCCGGTTTAGAGTTATTTAGGACTGGCAGAAAATCGTTTAACCTCTCCCTCCGAGAGCGGAGAGGGATGCCCGTTGGGTTCGAGGAGTGAAATGCTGCAACTTCACGTCGCTGACATTGTAATCATCGTGGCCTACCTGCTGAGCACGGTATTCATCGGCTACTGGGTCTCAAAACGCGCATCGCAAAGCATGCAGAACTACTTCCTCGGCGGCAATGCCATGCCCTGGTATATGCTGGGCATCTCCAACGCATCGGGAATGTTCGACATCAGCGGCACCATGCTGCTGGTCTACTGGATGTTTGTCTATGGCCTGAAGAGCGTATGGATCCCCTGGCTCTGGCCGACCTTCAATCAGATCTTCCTGATGGTCTATCTCTCCGCGTGGCTGCGCCGCTCCAAGGTGATGACGGGTGCGGAGTGGATCAAGACCCGCTTTGGCACGGGCCGCGGCGCGCAACTCTCGCATATCATCGTGGTGGTCTACGCCTTTGTGAGCATCATCGGCTTCTTCACTTATGGCTTCAAGGGTATCGGCAAGTTTGCCGCCGAGTTCCTTCCCTGGCAACTTTCGTCCGATCCGGCCACTTCGGCCAATTACTACGCCTTGATCCTGATCGCCATCACTGCGATTTACGTCATCAAGGGCGGCATGGTCAGCGTGGTGATCACCGAGGTCGTGCAGTTCTTCATCCTGGCCATCGCGTCCTTTGCCGTAGGCGTCATCGCGATGATGAAGGTAGCTCCGGGCACGCTGCATAAGGTTGTGCCCGCCGGCTGGGACAACCTCTTCTTCGGATGGCATCTCGGGCTTGATTGGGCGACACTGCTGCCCGCGGCCACGGCCAAGATCGCCGAAGACAGGTATGAGCTCTTCGGCTTCTTCGTCATGATGCTGCTCTTCAAGGGTATCCTGATTTCGTCAGCCGGCCCTGCGCCCAACTACGATATGCAGCGCGTGCTCTCGTCCAAGAATCCGCGCGAGGCCTCGATGATGAGCGCATGGGTCAACATCGTTCTCACTCCTCCCCGCTACTTCCTCATCATCGGTCTCACCGTATTGGCAGCGGCCTTCTTCGGTCCTGATCTCCGCGCTATGGGCACGCACTTGGATTTTGAAACCGTGTTGCCGATGGCATTGAGCCGCTTCGTTCCGGTCGGCCTGCTGGGCTTCCTGATCGCCGGATTGCTAGCTGCCTTCATGTCGAACTTTGCAGCCACGGTCAACGCCGCGCCGCCCTACTTTGTCAACGATATCTACAAACGCTACATCAATCCTGACGCGAGTCCCAAGACCTATGTCCGTCTGGCTTATCTCAGCTCTTTTGCGGTCGTCGTACTGGGTGTCCTGATCGGGTGGAACGTTCCCTCGGTGAACTTTGTCGTTCTGTGGATCGTCTCCGGTCTGTGGGGAGGCTACATCGCTTCCAATTCGTTGAAGTGGTACTGGTGGCGCTTTAACGGCTATGGCTACTTCTGGGGCATGATCACGGGTATTCTCTTTTCCATCCTGATGATGCCGAGTGTGATGGGACGGATACCGGCGGTGCAGAGGCTCCTCGATCGTGTTCCCATCAATCTTGAAGTCGCGGTCACTTTTCCGCTGGTGTTCCTAGTCTCCCTTATCGGTTGCCTGCTGGGCACGCTGCTCACCAAGCCAGAGTCGGATGAGGTGCTCATGGACTTCTATCGCCGCGTGCGCCCATGGGGATTCTGGGGACCGATTCTAAAGAAAGTGCTGGCCGAAGATCCCGGCTTCAAGCGCAACATGGACTTCTCCCGCGACATGTTCAATATCGTTGTCGGCATTGTCTGGCAGGTCGCATTAGTTGCGCTGCCACTCTACGTCGTGATTCAGGAATGGGATCGCGTAGCCATCGCCGCGGGTGTGGTGCTGGCGACCTCGCTGACTCTCAAATTCACTTGGTACGACCACCTGGTCGAGCGCGAGGTTGAGACAGACAAAGAAGCGGCCAAAGACTAGTTGCTCAATCGCGACGACGGCTGCATCTCCGCAAAGAAATGCAGCCCTTGCAGCAAATGCCTCGAAGGACATCGATAGAGACCGCATTGCATAGCGCCAGAAAGGCCCTGGAACTTGGAAAGCCCGACAGAAACGCAAGCCACGCTCGATCTGCAGGGCGCCAGGCAAACAGAGATCACTGTCAGGCGAGTCGCCTACCATGGCTGGCCTGATTGCTTTCTCATCGACAACGGCATTGTGGAAGCTGTCGTCGTTCCCGCGATTGGCCGGGTGATGCAGTTGCGTTTGGTGGGCGAGACGGAGGGAGCATTCTGGGAGAATCGGGCACTGGACGGCCAACTGCACGCGCCGGTTCCGACTCAAGCCGATCCAGCCGAGTGGATCAACTTCGGCGGTGATAAATGCTGGCCTGCTCCGCAATCCGATTGGTCTCGGCACCAGAAACACGAATGGCCGCCGCCCGCGGCCTTCGATTCGTGCCCCGTTGCGGCTCTTGCCGAAGAGCGCGGCGTTCTGTTGACCTCGCCCGTCGATCCGGCCTATGGCATCCAGGTCGTGCGTTATATCGAACTCGATTTAGTAGATCCCGTGATGCGGATTAGGACAACGTATCGCAAGATTGCCGGATCGCCAGTCGCAGTGAGCGTTTGGACCATCACTCAGATGCAGGAGCCGGAGCGGGTCTTTTTTCAGCTCAAAAAGGACTCTAAGTTCCCCAATGGTTTTGCCCGGTTGATCGACGTTGAGCCGGAGGGCCTGCGAATCGAGAGCGGCTTGGTTTCGCTGGTGCGGCATCCGGTCAAGCTAACAAAGATCGGATCGGATGCAACCAGCATGGTCTGGGTGGGACAAAGTTTGGTCGTCCGGATCGATGCCGAGACAGGCCACGGAAAGTATCCCGATGGCGGCTGTATCACCGAAGTCTACACCAACCCAGACCCGCATCCGTATATCGAATTGGAGACGCTGGGCCCCCTGGCAACGATGAGCACAGGCGACCGGATCGAGCGGACTGCCACTTATACAATCATGGCCCGTTCAGCCGCAGATCCCGCCATCGAGGCGCAGAAAATCCTCTTAGGTTGACCGTTCCAGCCGTTCCTTACTATGAACAGTTTCTTTTGCAGCGGGCCATGATCGCCGCATGGAGGCGGTCGCGAAGGCCTGCGGGAAGGTCGTAGATTTCGTGGGAGCGGTAGATCTCGATCGTCTTGCGCGTGGTGTTGAAGATGACTTCGCAGTGGCCGCAGCGGCTCAGGTGACTTTCGAGCTCGGCGCGCGTCTCTGCGGCAACGGTGCCGTCGATCAGATCGTCGAGGAGGGCGAGAAACTCTTTGCAGGTCACTTCTCACTGCCCCCGATTCCATCAGGATTTGTCTCTCTGGGGGCCGCTTCTCTGGGCTTTGCGTGTCTGCTCCCTTTCTTCCTATGAAAGTAACGGCTCAGGCGCTCGCGGAGTTGAAGGCGGGCGCGCAGGAGGCGCGACTTGACGGCGGGAATGCTGAGCCCCAGCGTCTCTGCGGTTTCCTCGGTCGAAAGTCCCTCAACATCCCTAAGAACAAACACGATACGAAACCCCTGCGGCAGCCCCTGAATGGTCTTGCGCAGAATCTCTGCCAACTCGGCCTGGCCGTAGTTCTGCTCAGGGTCGGGCGCCCAGTCGGCCAGATCGCGCGGAACGCTGCCCTCATCAGTAGTGATGTCCTCGTCGATCGAGACCATCTTGCCGGTGCGCCGCTTGCGCAGGCGCATCAGGCTTTCATTGACCGCAATCCGGACCAGCCACGTGTAAAACTTCGAATTCCCCTGAAACTGATCGAGCTTTTCGTACGCCTTCAGGAAGGCGTCCTGTACCACATCCTCGGCATCCTCCCGGTTCTGCGTTATGTGCTGGGAGATGCGGAAGATCTGGCGCTCATACTTGCGCACGAGAGCATCGTAGGCCGCTACGTCCCCCGCGCGAACCCTTTCAACAAGGGCTACGTCGGGATGCGGCTCGAGTTCTCCTGCAATCGGTTGGATGATCGCCATGGGGC